>NZ_JBKGTW010000183.1:0-201 GCF_046546535.1 Neisseria sp. WLZKY-1 | reverse complement strand
ACCCGGACAAAGCGGTTCGATGGCTGCCCACTGGGCATCGGATAGGGTATATCTGGTCATATCTGTATGATACTGTGAAAAATTGAATGTCAACAGACCCTAGATAACTCAGGAGATTCCGTTTAAGTTAGAATTTTCCTTATGAGAAAAAGTCGTCTGAGTCAGTACAAACAAAACAAACTGATTGAGCTATTCGTAGCA
>NZ_JBKGTW010000182.1:0-201 GCF_046546535.1 Neisseria sp. WLZKY-1 | reverse complement strand
TCAATGCCGGCGGCAAGAAGGTTACCAACGTAGCCCCGGGTGCCGTTAATGCGACCAGCACCGATGCCGTCAACGGCAGCCAGCTGTACGCAGTGGAGAACAACCCGCTGACCTTTGCAGGCGACAGCGGCACGAACGTTGAACGCAAACTGGGCAGCACCGTGAACGTCAAAGGCGGCGTAACCGACGCGACCAAACTGA
>NZ_JBKGTW010000181.1:0-203 GCF_046546535.1 Neisseria sp. WLZKY-1 | reverse complement strand
CCGGACAAAGCGGTTCGATGGCTGCCCACTGGGCATCGGATAGGGTATATCTGGTCATATCTGTATGATACTGTGAAAAATTGAATGTCAACAGACCCTAGGGGCGACAGCGCACAAGGCGGACTGACCCGCCTGGCCGCATGGCTTATCCGACTGGGCATCCGCCCCGGCCGCAGCCGTCCGCTGCACCCGCAGACCAACGG
>NZ_JBKGTW010000180.1:0-203 GCF_046546535.1 Neisseria sp. WLZKY-1 | reverse complement strand
AACTTACGGATGCAGCCGTCAAACCATCTTGCGCCATCTCAAAAAAGCCAATCCCAAAGCCCAATTTGCCACGCCTAAGTGTGCCAATGTTGTTATGGATACTACTTACTTCGGGCACAGCTTCGGCGTTATGGTTCTATTAGACAGCATCAGCGGCAAAGCTCTATCCGTAACCGAAGTCAAATACGAAACCAATACCTTGT
>NZ_JBKGTW010000179.1:0-205 GCF_046546535.1 Neisseria sp. WLZKY-1 | reverse complement strand
AGGGTTTTGGCGAGAGGGATTTCCAAACCGCCAGTGCTTTCCATGACAACCAAACCGACGTTGTGCTTGTGCAGATAGTCAATGGTGTGGGTAAAGCCTTTGGTTGGTTTCGGTTTTGGTTTTATCCCTGCCGTGGATGCCGATGACGAAATGGCGTTTGGCGATATCGATGCCTGCGTAGTTTTGGGTACTCATCAATGAACCT
>NZ_JBKGTW010000178.1:0-207 GCF_046546535.1 Neisseria sp. WLZKY-1 | reverse complement strand
AGAAAGAAGGTTGGCAAACCATGCTCTACCACCCGCCCACCGAAGCGGAAGAAGTGTTGGAAGCATTGGTTAACCGCCGCAACCAGCTGGTGGATATGCGGACGGCCGAGAAAAACCGTCTGCATCAGGTTCACGAAACGCAAGTCGAAAGCGTCAAACAACTGATTGCCCATTTTGACCGGCTGATTGACGAATTGGACAAACAAA
>NZ_JBKGTW010000177.1:0-207 GCF_046546535.1 Neisseria sp. WLZKY-1 | reverse complement strand
CCCATAATCAGGCATCCGGGCCGCCTTTTAGGCGGCAACAGACACACTTAGCCTGTTGGCGGCTTTCAACAGGTTTAAACACATCGCCTTCAGATGGCTTTGCACACTCACTTTAATCAGCCCAAAATAGGCTGCCCGGGCGTAGCGGAATTTACGGTGCAGCGTACCGAAGCTTTGTTCGACCACATAACGGGTTTTCGACAAATA
>NZ_JBKGTW010000176.1:0-207 GCF_046546535.1 Neisseria sp. WLZKY-1 | reverse complement strand
CTGTCGCCTTTGTTGGAAGGTATTGCCGAAGGTACGACCGTCTATACCGATAAAGGCTATGACAGTAAGGAAAACCGACAACATCTGAAAGAGCATCGGTTGCTGGACGGCATTATGCGCAAAGCCCACCGCAACCGTCCGCTGACGGAAGCGCAAACCAAACGTAACCGCTATTTGTCGAAGACCCGTTATGTGGTCGAACAGAGC
>NZ_JBKGTW010000175.1:0-208 GCF_046546535.1 Neisseria sp. WLZKY-1 | reverse complement strand
AGATTGCGATGCGTTGTGAAAAGACGGATGAATCTTTTGCTGCCAACATTTATCTGGCTGCTACGGTTTTAAGGCTGGCTTGAATGTCAACAGACCCTAGGGTGCGTTGACATTCAGCTTGCGAAGCGGTTTTTTGAGGAAAAATTCGCGCCTGCAAGGAAAAAAGCGCAGCAAGATTGGACATCTTGCGAGCATTTTTGACGCGGCA
>NZ_JBKGTW010000174.1:0-210 GCF_046546535.1 Neisseria sp. WLZKY-1 | reverse complement strand
GCTGCTGCGGTAGTGTTGCGAAGGGGTGTCCAGTCCCAGTGCTTCATGCGGCCTTTCGTGGTTGTAGCAGTGCCGCCAGCTGTCAAATGCCTGCTGTGCCTGCATTAGTCCGCCAAAGGTTCTGCCTTTGAGCACTTCGGCTTTCAGGCTGCGGTGGAAACGTTCGTCTTTGCCGTTGGTCTGCGGGTGCAGCGGACGGCTGCGGCCGGG
>NZ_JBKGTW010000173.1:0-212 GCF_046546535.1 Neisseria sp. WLZKY-1 | reverse complement strand
TCGCCGCTTTGGTTCGGCGGCGGAACGACACCTGCCAGCATGGCGATGCGTTTGTGTGGTACGGTGCCCAACTCGGGCAGCATGGATAGCAGGGTGGCGCTGGTGGTGCTGCCTATGCCTTTGATTGCGGTTAGCACTTGGCCTTTGCCGCCGAATGCGTCGGCGTTGCTGTCGATGTCTTTGTCCAGCTCGGCGATAAGCTTGTCGAGATG
>NZ_JBKGTW010000172.1:0-219 GCF_046546535.1 Neisseria sp. WLZKY-1 | reverse complement strand
CTGCCAATCAATCACCTGATCCAACTTCAATAGTGGGAAGCGGTCGATGTGTTTGGCAATCATGGCTTGTGCGGTTTGCCGGAAGAAGGTGCTCATGAGAAATTTCCTAAATATCTTAGGGGCTGTTGACATTCAATTTTTCACAGTATCATACAGATATGACCAGATATACCCTATCCGATGCCCAGTGGGCAGCCATCGAACCGCTTTGTCCGGGTA
>NZ_JBKGTW010000171.1:0-220 GCF_046546535.1 Neisseria sp. WLZKY-1 | reverse complement strand
TTTGAGCAATATACTGATCTCAATATCCCGAATACTACTAATTTATTGGATGGTGCGTTCTCGGATATGAAGCGCAGACTGGAATGCCATCATGGTATGAGTAAGGGTAATAAGATAAGGTTTATTAAGGATCATTTTGCTAGAAAATGAATTTGCAGCAGTAAATTTGTTACTTAGTGCGTTGCTTCTCTGATTTAGCAGTAAATTTGTTACTTACGCC
>NZ_JBKGTW010000170.1:0-221 GCF_046546535.1 Neisseria sp. WLZKY-1 | reverse complement strand
AACGGCAAAACAGGTTGAAATCGATGCGGGTGATGAGGCTGTGTTCGAGTTCGGGATCGGAGAGGCTGTGCCATTGTCCGAGCAGGACGGCTTTGAACATGGACAACAGTGGATAGGTGGGACGGCCGCGGTGGTCTCGAAGGTAACGGGTTCTTTGACGATTCAGGTACTGTTCGATCGGCTGCCAATCAATCACTTGATCCAACTTCAATAGTGGGAAG
>NZ_JBKGTW010000169.1:0-222 GCF_046546535.1 Neisseria sp. WLZKY-1 | reverse complement strand
AATTCAAAAGCCGCTGCTTCGGCGGAAGGTCTGCGGTGCGTAAGGCGCTGTATATGGCCACCGTAGTGGCGATGCGGTTCGAACCGTTTATTCGGGATTTCTATCAGCGCCTGCTGTCCAAGGGTAAGCCGTATAAGGTTGCCGTTACGGCGTGTATGCGCAAACTGCTGACGATATTGAATGCCCGGATGCGTGATTATTTTGCCGAAAACGGTACCACCG
>NZ_JBKGTW010000168.1:0-224 GCF_046546535.1 Neisseria sp. WLZKY-1 | reverse complement strand
CCAGCGCCACCCTGCTATCCATGCTGCCCGAGTTGGGCACCGTACCACACAAACGCATCGCCATGCTGGCAGGTGTCGTTCCGCCGCCGAACCAAAGCGGCGACACGGATAAGAAAACAGGCTGCATCGGCGGCAGAATGGCGGTGCGCAATATGCTGTATATGGCAGCACTAACGGCGAGCCGCTTTGAGCCGAAGATTAAAGCGTTTTACGAGAGGCTGCGC
>NZ_JBKGTW010000167.1:0-224 GCF_046546535.1 Neisseria sp. WLZKY-1 | reverse complement strand
GCTTTTGCATATAGTTCAGACGAATCTTCATGCTTAACGTTTTGGTAGGCAGCTATTGCTCCTTCGTCATCTCCTCGTTTTTCCAAAGTAACGCCGAGATTAACTTGAGCTTTTGCATACTGTTCAGACGAATCTTCATGCTTAACGTTTTGGTAGGCAGCTATTGCTCCTTCGTCATCTCCTCGTTTTTCCAAAGTAACGCCGAGATTAAATTGAGCCATTGC
>NZ_JBKGTW010000166.1:0-228 GCF_046546535.1 Neisseria sp. WLZKY-1 | reverse complement strand
CCAATTCGGGCAGCATTGCCATCAGCGTTGCCGTCGTTATCGAACCGATGCCTTTGATTTGCTCCGCCACTTGGGCTTTGCCATCAAAATGCGTGTGGGTGTGGTCATCGATTTGTTTGTCCAACTCGTCAATCAGCCGGTCAAAATGGGCAATCAGTTGTTTGACGCTTTCGACTTGCGTTTCGTGAACCTGATGCAGACGGTTTTTCTCGGCAGTCCGCATATCCA
>NZ_JBKGTW010000165.1:0-231 GCF_046546535.1 Neisseria sp. WLZKY-1 | reverse complement strand
CAATTTAATCTCGGCGTTACTTTGGGAAAACGAGGAGATGACGAAGGAGCAATAGCTGCCTACCAAAACGTTAAGCATGAAGATTCGTCTGAACAGTATGCAATGGCTCAATTTAATCTCGGCGTTACTTTGGGAGAACAGGAAGATACCGAAGGAGCAATTACTGCCTACCGAAACATTAAACGTGAAGATTCACCCGAACTATATGCAAAAGCTCAAGTTAATCTTGGT
>NZ_JBKGTW010000164.1:0-241 GCF_046546535.1 Neisseria sp. WLZKY-1 | reverse complement strand
GTCCGCCAAAGGTTCTGCCTTTGAGCACTTCGGCTTTCAGGCTGCGGTGGAAACGTTCGTCTTTGCCGTTGGTCTGCGGGTGCAGCGGACGGCTGCGGCCGGGACGGATGCCCAGTCGGATAAGCCATGCGGCCAGGTGGGTCAGTCCGCCTTGTGCGCTGTCGCCCCAGGGTGCGCCGTTGTCGGTGTTGATTCTGTCGGGCAGTCCGTATTGTCTGAATGCTTCGGTCAATGCTGCCTG
>NZ_JBKGTW010000163.1:0-248 GCF_046546535.1 Neisseria sp. WLZKY-1 | reverse complement strand
AGGTTCATTGATGAGTACCCAAAACTACGCAGGCATCGATATCGCCAAACGCCATTTCGTCATCGGCATCCACGGCAGGGATAAAACCAAAACCGAAACCAACAACCCCAAAGGCTTTACCCACACCATTGACTATCTGCACAAACACAACGTCGGTTTGGTTGTCATGGAAAGCACTGGCGGTTTGGAAATCCCTCTCGCCAAAACCCTACATCGCGCAGGTTTCCAAGTGGTGATTGCCAATCCTC
>NZ_JBKGTW010000162.1:0-252 GCF_046546535.1 Neisseria sp. WLZKY-1 | reverse complement strand
CTCAATCAGTTTGTTTTGTTTGTACTGACTCAGACGACTTTTTCTCATAAGGAAAATTCTAACTTAAACGGAATCTCCTGAGTTATCTAGGACAGCCCCAAATTGAATGTCAACACACCCTAGGGGCTGTTGACATTCAGCTTGCGAAGCGGTTTTTTGAGTAAAAAATGCCCGAATGCAAGGAAAAAAGCACAGCAAGGTTGGACACCTTGCGAGCATTTTTGACGCGGCAGGCGGGTATTTTTTGCCAAA
>NZ_JBKGTW010000161.1:0-258 GCF_046546535.1 Neisseria sp. WLZKY-1 | reverse complement strand
GTTGGTTTCGGTTTTGGTTTTATCCCTGCCGTGGATGCCGATGACGAAATGGCGTTTGGCGATATCGATGCCTGCGTAGTTTTGGGTACTCATCAATGAACCTTCCTTGTATTCGGTTGTTGGTGGCAACTGTTCGGTTGTGCTGATGGGTGGCCAGCCGCTCGTTTTTGCTACGATGCGGGTGTAATCCTAGGGTGCGTTCCGAGGCGACTGGCCTGTTTGGTTGCTATGGTACGCTGATTTGAACATACAAGGGTG
>NZ_JBKGTW010000160.1:0-259 GCF_046546535.1 Neisseria sp. WLZKY-1 | reverse complement strand
TGCGCACCGCCATTCTGCCGCCGATGCAGCCTGCTTTCTTGTCCGTATCGCCGCTTTGGTTCGGCGGCGGAACGACACCTGCCAGCATGGCGATGCGTTTGTGCGGTACGGTGCCCAACTCGGGCAGCATGGACAACAGGGTGGCACAGGTGGTGTTGCCTATGCCTTTGATTGCGGTTAGCACTTGGCCTTTGCCGCCGAATGCGTCGGCGTTGCTGTCGATGTCTTTGTCCAGCTCGGCGATAAGCTTGTCGAGATG
>NZ_JBKGTW010000159.1:0-267 GCF_046546535.1 Neisseria sp. WLZKY-1 | reverse complement strand
CTGCATCGGCGGCAGAATGGCGGTGCGCAATATGCTGTATATGGCAGCACTAACGGCGAGCCGCTTTGAGCCGAAGATTAAAGCGTTTTACGAGAGGCTGCGCACCAAAGGCAAACCATTCAAAGTCGCCATCAACGCGTGTATGCACAAACTTCTGCGTATTCTGAACGCAAGGATGCGGGATTATCTGGCCTCTTTGCAGACGAAATCAGAACGGCAAAGCGAACAGCAAAGCGAACAACAACCCGCACCGCAATGCGCGTAATC
>NZ_JBKGTW010000158.1:0-267 GCF_046546535.1 Neisseria sp. WLZKY-1 | reverse complement strand
TACTTACTTCGGGCACAGCTTCGGCGTTATGGTTCTATTAGACAGCATCAGCGGCAAAGCTCTATCCGTAACCGAAGTCAAATACGAAACCAATACCTTGTACGCCGAAGCCATAAGCAGCCTGAAAGCCAAAGGTATTGAAGTACAAAGTATTGTTTGCGATGGTCGTAAAGGACTGCCGCAATTATTCCCCAATATCCCTGTACAACTTTGCCACTTCCATCAAGTCAAAACCGTTGGTCGCTATCTAACGCGCAATCCGCAAAC
>NZ_JBKGTW010000157.1:0-268 GCF_046546535.1 Neisseria sp. WLZKY-1 | reverse complement strand
CATCCCCGATTACAGCACCTTATGCCGCTACCGCAACTGGCTGGCGCAAGACAAGACCCTGTCCGAATTGCTGGAACTGATTAACCGCCAACTGACCGAAAAAAACCTAAAAGTAGAGAAAGCATCCGCCGCCGTCATTGACGCCACCATTATTCAAACCGCCGACAGCAAACAGCGTCAAGCCATAGAAGTCGATGACGAAGGACAAGTCAGCGGTCAAACCACACCGAGTAAAGACAAAGATGCTCGCTGGACAAAGAAAAACGGT
>NZ_JBKGTW010000156.1:0-273 GCF_046546535.1 Neisseria sp. WLZKY-1 | reverse complement strand
CGATGCAGTACGTTGACAACACCGGCAGAGCCAGCACCGATCCGACCAACACCGTCAGCCTCGTCGGCAAAGACAGCGGCAAACCCGTACAGGTTAAAAACGTCGCAGCCGGCACACTGAGCAACACCAGCACCGATGCCGTAAACGGCAGCCAGCTGTACGCCGTGGCCAACAACCCGCTGACCTTTGCAGGCGACAGCGGCACGAACGTTGAACGCAAACTGGGCAGCACCGTGAACGTCAAAGGCGGCGTAACCGACGCGACCAAACTGA
>NZ_JBKGTW010000155.1:0-277 GCF_046546535.1 Neisseria sp. WLZKY-1 | reverse complement strand
CGAATAAACGGTTCGAACCGCATCGCCACTACGGTGGCCATATACAGCGCCTTACGCACCGCAGACCTTCCGCCGAAGCAGCGGCTTTTGAATTTGGTTTCCCCGCTCTCCCTCTGGTGTGGGGCAATACCGACCAGACTCGCTATCCGTTTGTGGTTCAGCCGTCCCAATTCGGGCAGCATCGCCATCAGCGTAGCCGTCGTTATCGAACCGATGCCTTTGATTTGTTCCGCCACTTTGGCTTTGCCGTCAAAATGCGTGTGGGTGTGCTCGTCGA
>NZ_JBKGTW010000154.1:0-283 GCF_046546535.1 Neisseria sp. WLZKY-1 | reverse complement strand
GTGCGAATGGCGTTTTAACAACAGTGAAATAAAAGTTCAAATTTCCATTTTGAAACAATTGGTAATAGATAATTTATCCTAGTTATCTAGGACAGCCCCAAACGTTTTCAAGCCCTATCCTGCGCCCCGCGCGGGGGAGGGTTGGGTGGGGGTGTTTCAGACGGCCTGAACCCCAAAGCCCGTAGCAACTGTATTTTTCACCCCGTCGGGCAAAAATACCAAAACTCAAATCAAGCCGTTTGGATACCGTTTTCGGTGGTACCGTTTTCGGCAAAATAATCAC
>NZ_JBKGTW010000153.1:0-284 GCF_046546535.1 Neisseria sp. WLZKY-1 | reverse complement strand
CGTGATTATTTTGCCGAAAACGGTACCACCGAAAACGGTATCCAAACGGCTTGATTTGAGTTTTGGTATTTTTGCCCGACGGGGTGAAAAATACAGTTGCTACAAGCAGGCTTGTATGGGCGGTTAGGGTGTTGGGGAAGGATTTCCGAAATTCGGGAAATGCCCTCTCCCCAGCCCTCCCCTGTACAGACCGGACACAAAGGTAACACCCGTACGAAGACATAGGTAACACTTCCCCCGTCCCAACAGACGGAATCCTTACCATGCCTTGGGGAGAAACCACC
>NZ_JBKGTW010000152.1:0-295 GCF_046546535.1 Neisseria sp. WLZKY-1 | reverse complement strand
AAAAATATTTTCACACATCTGAACACAAATGCCGACTATGAATACACCATGATAGACGGCACCATTGTCAAAACCCATCGGCACGGTCAGGGCGCAAAAGGGGACGCTCAAACAGGCAATCGGCCGATCCAAAGGCGGGATGACGACCAAAATCCTTGCCCTGACCGATGCTTTGGGCAATTTATGTGATTTCAGACGTAAGTAACAAAATGGAGGCTAAAAATCCCCGCAAGCCTTATCCTATAAGGCTTTAAAAGAGGTCAAAGGCTTTGAATACAAAAAATGCCCTTTTTGC
>NZ_JBKGTW010000151.1:0-298 GCF_046546535.1 Neisseria sp. WLZKY-1 | reverse complement strand
GGGGCTGTCCTAGATAACTAGGATAAATTATCTATTACCAATTGTTTCAAAATGGAAATTTGAACTTTTATTTCACTGTTGTTAAAACGCCATTCGCACTCCTTCAAATACAGCTCAAAATGCTCTTTCGGGATGCCGTTAAATTTACGCAAATGCCGTTTTGCCTGACTCCAAAAGTTCTCGATTCCGTTGATGTGGTTTTGTTTTTCAGCAAAATGTGTGCGGTGGTTGATACGGAAATGGTTAAATTCGCTCACATCCAATACGTCATAACCCTTGTGGTAATCCGTATAAACAA
>NZ_JBKGTW010000150.1:0-301 GCF_046546535.1 Neisseria sp. WLZKY-1 | reverse complement strand
ACGGTGGCCATATACAGCGCCTTACGCACCGCAGACCTTCCGCCGAAGCAGCGGCTTTTGAATTTGGTTTCCCTGCTCTCCCTCGGGTGTGGGGCAATACCGATCAGACTCGCTATCCGTTTGTGGCTCAGCCGTCCCAATTCGGGCAGCATTGCCATCAGCGTAGCCGTCGTTATCGAACCGATGCCTTTGATTTGTTCCGCCACTTTGGCTTTGCCGTCAAAATGCGTGTGGGTGTGGTCATCGATTTGTTTGTCCAATTCGTCAATCAACCTGTCAAAATGAGCAATCAGTTGTTTGA
>NZ_JBKGTW010000149.1:0-302 GCF_046546535.1 Neisseria sp. WLZKY-1 | reverse complement strand
GGCCTTTTTCAGACGGCCTTTTTCAGACGGCCTTTTTCAGACGGCCTTTTTCAGACGGCCTTTTTCAGACGGCCTTTTTCAGACGGCCTTTTTCAGACGGCCTCTCGGCTGCATCGTCATATCACCACTCCCTCCCCTGCGCCCAATGTACAAACTGGACACAAAGGTAACACCCGTACGAAGACATAGGTAACACTTCCCCCGTCCCAACAGACGGAATCCTTACCATGCCTTGGAGAGAAACCACCGTGTCCCGAGAACGACAGGAATTTTTAACCCTAGCCCGACAACCCGACCGCAAC
>NZ_JBKGTW010000148.1:0-310 GCF_046546535.1 Neisseria sp. WLZKY-1 | reverse complement strand
CGCAGCCGTGCTTTTGTTGACATTCGCCAATTCGGCAGCCGTACGGGCGGTTACGCCTGCTACGAATAGCTCAATCAGTTTGTTTTGTTTGTACTGACTCAGATGACTTTTTCTCATAAGGAAAATTCTAACTTAAACGGAATCTCCTGAGTTATCTAGGACAGCCCCAACACTTTTCCAGAAAAAGCAACAATGAAAACCCATTCGGAGACCTTTGCAAAATCCCCCCAAATCCCCTAAATTCCCACCAAGACATTTAGGGGATTTTCCATGAGCACCTTCTTCCGGCAAACCGCCCAAGCCATGATTG
>NZ_JBKGTW010000147.1:0-312 GCF_046546535.1 Neisseria sp. WLZKY-1 | reverse complement strand
AATACCTTAAAAAACACAAGGTCGCCCTCGTCGTGATGGAAAGCACCGACGGTCTCGAAATTCCCGCCGCCAAAGCCATCCACCGCGCAGGCATAGCCGTCATTATCGCCAACCCGCGTCAGACGCATCAGTTTGCCCAATCGCAGTCGCTGACCAAAACCGACGCCAAAGATGCCAAAATGCTCGCCTTCTTCGCACAGATGACGGCACAGAAAGAAGGTTGGCAAACCATGCTCTACCACCCGCCCACCGAAGCGGAAGAAGTGTTGGAAGCATTGGTTAACCGCCGCAACCAGCTGGTGGATATGCGGA
>NZ_JBKGTW010000146.1:0-321 GCF_046546535.1 Neisseria sp. WLZKY-1 | reverse complement strand
CTCAGACTATCGGTATAAACAATGCTGTCCGGCATGATTTTCTTTTTGATGGCAGGGAGTAACGTTTCGGACTTGGCATTATCCACCACAACGGTATAGACCCCGTCCGTTGCGTTTCAGAATGCCAAAGACAACCACTTTGCCTGCTGCACCGCGACCACGTCTGCCTTTACGCCGTCCGAGACCTTTGCAAAATCCCCCCAAAATCCCCTAAATTACCACCAAGACATTTAGGGGATTTTCCATGAGCACCTTCTTCCAGCAAACCGCACAAGCCATGATTGCCAAACACATCGACCGCTTCCCACTATTGAAGTTGGA
>NZ_JBKGTW010000145.1:0-325 GCF_046546535.1 Neisseria sp. WLZKY-1 | reverse complement strand
AAACCATTCAAAGTCGCCATCAACGCGTGTATGCACAAACTTCTGCGTATTCTGAACGCAAGGATGCGGGATTATCTGGTCTCTTTGCAGACGAAATCAGAACGGCAAAGCGAACAACAACCCGCACCGCAGTGCGCGTAATCACCGAGTTTGGTTGCCCTGCCCGACGGGGTGGGGGAACACAGTTGCTACCTGCGGGCGACGCAAACCTTAAGATTAAGGTGTAGCAACTGTGTTCCCCCACCCCGTCGGGCAGGGCAACCAAACTCGGTGATTACGCGCACTGCGGTGCGGGTTGTTGTTCGCTTTGCTGTTCTGATTTCGT
>NZ_JBKGTW010000144.1:0-332 GCF_046546535.1 Neisseria sp. WLZKY-1 | reverse complement strand
AGTCTCCCGGCGGGTATTCGACCGGTGCCAAGTGTTCGGGAAATTCCCTCGGGCTGCTGCGGTAGTGTTGCGAAGGGGTGTCCAGTCCCAGTGCTTCATGCGGTCTTTTGTGGTTGTAGCAGTGCCGCCAGCTGTCAAATGCCTGCTGTGTCTGCTCGGGGGCTGTTGGCAACCGGCCTTGCGGCGGTGTTTTTGGTAAAAATCCGCTTCGCAAGCTGATTGCCAACAACCCCGCCGAAGGTTCTGCCTTTGAGCACTTCGGCTTTCAGGCTGCGGTGGAAACGTTCGTCTTTGCCGTTGGTCTGCGGGTGCAGCGGACGGCTGCGGCCGGG
>NZ_JBKGTW010000143.1:0-333 GCF_046546535.1 Neisseria sp. WLZKY-1 | reverse complement strand
CAACGGCAAAGACGAACGTTTCCACCGCAGCCTGAAAGCCGAAGTGCTCAAAGGCAGAACCTTTGGCGGGGCTGTTGGCAATCAGCTTGCGAAGCGGTTTTTTGAGGAAAAATTCGCGGATGCAAGGAAAAAAGCACAGCAAGGTTGGACACCTTGCGAGCATTTTTGACGCGGCAGTCGCGGATTTTTACCAAAAACACCTCCGCAAGGCTGATTGCCAACAGCCCCCGGAGCAGGCACAGCAGGCATTTGACAGCTGGCGGCACTGCTACAACCACGAAAGGCCGCATGAAGCACTGGGACTGGACACCCCTTCGCAACACTACCGCAGCA
>NZ_JBKGTW010000142.1:0-334 GCF_046546535.1 Neisseria sp. WLZKY-1 | reverse complement strand
CAAGCCATGATTGCCAAACACATCGACCGCTTCCCACTATTGAAGTTGGATCAGGTGATTGATTGGCAGCCGATCGAACAATACCTGAATCGTCAAAGAACCCGTTACCTTAGAGACCACCGCGGCCGTCCCGCCTATCCACTGTTGTCCATGTTCAAAGCCGTCCTGCTCGGACAATGGCACAGCCTCTCCGATCCCGAGCTCGAACACAGCCTCATCACCCGCGTCGACTTCAACCTGTTTTGCCGTTTTGACGAACTGAGCATCCCCGATTACAGCACCTTATGCCGCTACCGCAACTGGCTGGCGCAAGACAAGACCCTGTCCGAATTGC
>NZ_JBKGTW010000141.1:0-345 GCF_046546535.1 Neisseria sp. WLZKY-1 | reverse complement strand
AATACCTTAAAAAACACAAGGTCGCCCTCGTCGTGATGGAAAGCACCGACGGTCTCGAAATTCCCGCCGCCAAAGCCATCCACCGCGCAGGCATAGCCGTCATCATCGCCAACCCGCGTCAGACGCATCAGTTTGCCCAATCGCAGTCGCTGACCAAAACCGATGCCAAAGATGCCAAAATGCTCGCCTTCTTCGCACAGATGATGACGCAGAAAGAAGGTTGGCAAACCATGCTCTACCACCCGCCCACCGAAGCGGAAGAAGTGTTGGAAGCATTGGTTAACCGCCGCAACCAACTGGTGGATATGCGGACTGCCGAGAAAAACCGTCTGCATCAGGTTCACG
>NZ_JBKGTW010000140.1:0-352 GCF_046546535.1 Neisseria sp. WLZKY-1 | reverse complement strand
TCGCTGCCTTACCGCAACAGGCGGAAACGGTTCGGGTTAAGGGCAAATCTGATTGCAGGACTGGTTAATGCGATGGGATGAATATTTTCGCAAGAGGTCTAATATAGCTTCTTATAAAAAGTGTGCCGCCTATCCTTGATCACAATTGTGAGGTGGCATTCAAAACAATCGTTAAAATTTGAGGATAAGAAAATGCAAGAACAGGAAAATAGTAAAAATCAGGAAGTACAAGACAATCACACAATGACCAAACTGCAAGATGTATTCAACCTTGCACATGACCAAGCTCATCCTGACAAAATCGATGCCGCCATCCGTGCCAATACGCGGGTATCTGGAACTAACATGTGGG
>NZ_JBKGTW010000139.1:0-357 GCF_046546535.1 Neisseria sp. WLZKY-1 | reverse complement strand
CCTAAATTCCCACCAAGACATTTAGGGGATTTTCCATGAGTACCTTCTTCCAGCAAACCGCACAAGCCATGATTGCCAAACACATCGACCGCTTCCCACTATTAAAGTTGGATCAAGTGATTGATTGGCAGCCGATCGAACAGTACCTGAATCGTCAAAGAACCCGTTACCTTCGAGACCACCGCGGCCGTCCCGCCTATCCCCTGTTGTCCATGTTCAAAGCCGTCCTGCTCGGCCAATGGCACAGCCTCTCTGATCCCGAACTCGAACACAGCCTCATCACCCGCATCGATTTCAACCTGTTTTGCCGTTTTGACGAACTGAGCATCCCCGATTACAGCACCTTATGCCGCTACC
>NZ_JBKGTW010000138.1:0-364 GCF_046546535.1 Neisseria sp. WLZKY-1 | reverse complement strand
CGGACAAAGCGGTTCGATGGCTGCCCACTGGGCATCGGATAGGGTATATCTGGTCATATCTGTATGATACTGTGAAAAATTGAATGTCAACAGACCCTAGGGTAGGCAGCCTGAAAAGCCCCTCCAGCAGCCATCCGGCAGCAAAAAAAGCAGCCTGAAAGTTTCAGGCTGCCTGTTTGGGTTGGTCTTTTGGGTTGATAGCGAAAACGAAAAATACTTTTGAAATAACGATGCCCCAAGCCGTCTCACAAGCAGCCTGAAAACCTTTGGGGCTGTCCTAGATAACTAGGATAAATTATCTATTACCAATTGTTTCAAAATGGAAATTTGAACTTTTATTTCACTGTTGTTAAAACGCCATTCG
>NZ_JBKGTW010000137.1:0-364 GCF_046546535.1 Neisseria sp. WLZKY-1 | reverse complement strand
CGGTTTTCCTTACTGTCATAGCCTTTATCGGTATAGACGGTCGTACCTTCGGCAATACCTTCCAACAAAGGCGACAGGTGGTTGCACTCATGGACATTGGCGGGGGTGATGTGCAGTTTCCCGATATAGCCTTCCTCATCGGTGCGGGTATGTTGTTTGTAACCGAGTCTGTAGAGGCCGTTTTTCTTTGTCCAACGGGCATCTTTGTCTTTGCTCGGTGTGGTTTGGCCGCTGACTTGTCCTTCTTCATCAACTTCTAGAGCCTGACGCTGTTTGCTGCCGGCGGTTTGAATAATGGTGGCGTCAATGACGGCGGCGGATGCTTTCTCTACTTTTAGGCCTTTTTCGGTCAGTTGGCGGTTAA
>NZ_JBKGTW010000136.1:0-367 GCF_046546535.1 Neisseria sp. WLZKY-1 | reverse complement strand
CGAATGGCGTTTTAACAACAGTGAAATAAAAGTTCAAATTTCCATTTTGAAACAATTGGTAATAGATAATTTATCCTAGTTATCTAGGACAGCCCCAAAGGTTATACGCGGCCATATCTCCATTGAGAGCGTCATCAATACTGACGGATGGCGCGGTTATCATGGTTTGATTGATATGGAATTTGCAAAGCATTTTAGGGTGTATCACGGGCAAAATGAGTTTGCTCGTGGAGCGCAACACATTAACGGTATTGAGTCGTTTTGGAGTTATGCGAAACACCGTCTGATACAGTTTCATGGCGTAGCAAAACATACGTTTTACTTGCATCTGAAAGAAACTGAATTTCGCTTCAATCACAGGCATGAT
>NZ_JBKGTW010000135.1:0-389 GCF_046546535.1 Neisseria sp. WLZKY-1 | reverse complement strand
CAAAACCGAAACCAACAACCCCAAAGGCATCGCCCATACCGTCGAATACCTTAAAAAACACAAGGTCGCTCTCGTCGTCATGGAAAGCACCGGCGGTCTCGAAATCCCCGCCGCCAAAGCCATCCACCGCGCAGGCATAGCCGTGATCATCGCCAACCCGCGTCAGACGCATCAGTTTGCCCAATCGCAGTCGCTAACCAAAACCGATGCCAAAGATGCCAAAATGCTCGCCTTCTTCGCACAGATGACGGCACAGAAAGAAGGTTGGCAAACCATGCTCTACCAGCCGCCCACCGAAGCGGAAGAAGTGTTGGAAGCATTGGTTAACCGCCGCAACCAACTGGTGGATATGCGGACTGCCGAGAAAAACCGTCTGCATCAGGTTCACG
>NZ_JBKGTW010000134.1:0-399 GCF_046546535.1 Neisseria sp. WLZKY-1 | reverse complement strand
AGGGTTTTGGCGAGAGGGATTTCCAAACCGCCAGTGCTTTCCATGACAACCAAACCGACGTTGTGCTTGTGCAGATAGTCAATGGTGTGGGTAAAGCCTTTGGGGTTGTTGGTTTCGGTTTTGGTCTTGTCTTTGCCGTGTATGCCGATGACGAAATGGCGTTTGGCGATGTCGATGCCGGCGTAGTTTTGGGTACTCATCATGAACCTTCCTTGTATTCGGTTGTTGGTGGCAACTGTTCGGTTGTGCTGATGGGTGGCCAGCCGCTCGTTTTTGCTACGATGCGGGTGTAATCTTAGGGTCTGTTGACATTCAATTTTTCACAGTATCATACAGATATGACCAGATATACCCTATCCGATGCCCAGTGGGCAGCCATCGAACCGCTTTGTCCGGGTA
>NZ_JBKGTW010000133.1:0-403 GCF_046546535.1 Neisseria sp. WLZKY-1 | reverse complement strand
ATTAAGGATCATTTTGCTAGAAAATGAATTTGCAGCAGTAAATTTGTTACTTAGTGCGTTGCTTCTCTGATTTAGCAGTAAATTTGTTACTTACGCCGAAAACCTCTACAAACTCGGTTACAAACAACATACCCGCACCGATGAGGAAGGCTATATCGAGAAACTGCACATCACTCCCGCCAATACCCATGAGTGCAACCACCTGTCGCCTTTGCTGGAAGGGATAGCCGAAGGCACGACCGTCTATGCCGATAAAGGCTACGACAGTGCGGAAAACCGACAACATCTGGAAGAGCATCGGTTGTTGGACGGCATTATGCGCAAAGCCCACCGCAACCGTCCGCTGACGGAAGCGCAAACCAAACGTAACCGATATTTGTCGAAAACCCGTTATGTGGTCGAA
>NZ_JBKGTW010000132.1:0-431 GCF_046546535.1 Neisseria sp. WLZKY-1 | reverse complement strand
GGTTTATTAAGGATTATTTTGCTAGAAAATGAATTTGCGGCAGTAAATTTGTTACTTAGTGCGTTGCTTCTCTGATTTAGCAGTAAATTTGTTACTTACGCCGAAAACTCAGATTATAGGGATGAGCCGCACGCCGCATGATGCCGAAACGTGCAAATATTGTGCGGATTTGGGCAGCCTGAAAACAGGTTTGCGGCTGTTGCGAAGTCCAAACCCGTCTGCCGTTTTTCAGGCTGCCTATAACCTATAATGCCGTCTGAAACCGAAAATCCCGCAGCGCACCAAACTCCCTCCCCTGCGCCGTGTACAGACCAGACACAAAGGTAATACCCGTACGAAGACATAGGTAACACTTCCCCCGTCCCAACAGACGGAATCCTTACCATGCCTTGGGGAGAAACCACCGTGTCCCGAGAACGACAGGAATTTTT
>NZ_JBKGTW010000131.1:0-457 GCF_046546535.1 Neisseria sp. WLZKY-1 | reverse complement strand
GGTGGTTTCTCCCCAAGGCATGGTAAGGATTCCGTCTGTTGGGACGGGGGAAGTGTTACCTATGTCTTCGTACGGGTGTTACCTTTGTGTCCGGTCTGTACAGACATCCCGCGTTTGCAAACGCTGATTACCGAAAAATTATGGTGGGACAGCTCCGACGTACTCGACCGTATTGTCGGCGACATCGCCCTGCGCCACCCCGAAGTCAACACTGTCCTATTGGCATGGAGTCCCGACGACAACATCTGGCTGCGCCGCGTCGCCGTCGACCACCAACTGCTCCGCAAACAGCACACCGACACCGCGCTGCTGGAAAAAATCATCTGCAACAATCTGGGACAAAAAGAATTTTTCGGCGTAAGTAACAAATTTACTGCCCAAAACCCCCGCAAGCCTTATGCTACAAGACTTTAAGCGGAGTCAAAACCTTTGAACACAAAAATGCCCTTTTTGCGGC
>NZ_JBKGTW010000130.1:0-458 GCF_046546535.1 Neisseria sp. WLZKY-1 | reverse complement strand
TGCCGGATAAAGGAGTTTAAAAAGATTGCGATGCGTTGTGAAAAGACGGATGAATCTTTTGCTGCCAACATTTATCTGGCTGCTACGGTTTTAAGGCTGGCTTTAATGTCAACAGACCCTAGATTAGCCCTAAATTTCACACCACTCCCGCAAGATTTTTAGCTGCCGGGACGGTGTGCCGAAGTTAAACCGAAATTCGCATTCTTTCAAGAACAACGGGAAAGATTTGCGATCGATTCCGTTGTATTTGCGCAAGACGCGTTTCGCCTGATTCCAAAAATTCTCAATGCCGTTGATGTGGTTCTGGCGGTCTGCAAATTTCTTGGAATGGTTGATGCGGTAATGGATGAAACCGCGCACGTCCAACTTGTCGTAACTGCTCAGACTATCGGTATAAACAATGCTGTCCGGCATGATTTTCTTTTTGATGGCAGGGAGTAACGTTTCGGACTTGGCAT
>NZ_JBKGTW010000129.1:0-459 GCF_046546535.1 Neisseria sp. WLZKY-1 | reverse complement strand
TGGTTTTGTTTTTCAGCAAAATGTGTGCGGTGGTTGATACGGAAATGGTTAAATTCGCTCACATCCAATACGTCATAACCCTTGTGGTAATCCGTATAAACAATGCTGTCGGGTTTAACCTGCTCCCGAATAATCGGCAGCAGGGTTGCCGTCTGCGTATTGGGTACGGCAACGGTGTAAACCTTGCCGTTGCGCTTCAACAGCCCGAATACCGCGTTTTTTCCTGCTGCGCCACGACCGCGTTTGCCTTTGTGGTGTCCGCCAAAGTAGCTTTCGTCCGCTTCCACTTCGCCATCAAACATTTCCAGATGGCTGCTGTTTTGGTAAATGAGCAGGCGTAGGCGATGGAAGTAATACGCAGCCGTGCTTTTGTTGACATTCGCCAATTCGGCAGCCGTACGGGCGGTTACGCCTGCTACGAATAGCTCAATCAGTTTGTTTTGTTTGTACTGACTCAGA
>NZ_JBKGTW010000128.1:0-469 GCF_046546535.1 Neisseria sp. WLZKY-1 | reverse complement strand
TGCCTATGCCTTTGATTGCGGTTAGCACTTGGCCTTTGCCGCCGAATGCGTCGGCGTTGCTGTCGATGTCTTTGTCCAGCTCGGCGATAAGCTTGTCGAGATGGGCAATCAGGTCTTTAACGCTTTGCTGTTGGCTTTCATGGATTTGTTCGAGACGGTTTTTCTCGGCGGCACGGATGTCAACCAACTGGCTGCGACGTTTGACCAGTGCTTCGAGTTTCTCTTCGGCTTCGCTGGGCGGAATGTAGAGCATATTGGCGACCAGTCCTTTGATTTCCAACGCCTGTGCGTAGTCAGCAAGCATTTTGGCATCGAGATGGTCGGTTTTGGCGAGAGAAAAGCCGTTGGCGTAATTTTTAGTGCAGCGAGGATTGGCAATCACCACTTGGAAACCTGCGCGATGTAGGGTTTTGGCGAGAGGGATTTCCAAACCGCCAGTGCTTTCCATGACAACCAAACCGACGTTGTG
>NZ_JBKGTW010000127.1:0-469 GCF_046546535.1 Neisseria sp. WLZKY-1 | reverse complement strand
GTTTATTAAGGATCATTTTGCTAGAAAATGAATTTGCAGCAGTAAATTTGTTACTTAGTGCGTTGCTTCTCTGATTTAGCAGTAAATTTGTTACTTACGCCAAAAAATGCGATGATCGCAAATGGCAGAACTTTTAAATTAGGACAAACTGCTCATCACATTGTACAAGAAACAAAAAATAATATTTATACAAATGAATCAAGAAGAATTCTAAATAAATTCAACATTAACCATTTAACAGATCCAGATAATGGTGCAGCTTTATGGGGAACTAGAACTACACAAGTGAATCAGCCTGGACATCCGGGTAGGAAATGCCCTGCATATCATGATGGAAATGTTCATTCGGATTATAGTGATAAAAGAAGGGGCTGTCCTAGATAACTCAGGAGATTCCGTTTAAGTTAGAATTTTCCTTATGAGAAAAAGTCGTCTGAGTCAGTACAAACAAAACAAACTGATTGAGCTA
>NZ_JBKGTW010000126.1:0-474 GCF_046546535.1 Neisseria sp. WLZKY-1 | reverse complement strand
GAACAGTACCTGAATCGTCAAAGAACCCGTTACCTTCGAGACCACCGCGGCCGTCCCGCCTATCCACTGCTATCCATGTTCAAAGCCGTCCTGCTCGGACAATGGCACAGCCTCTCCGATCCCGAACTCGAACACAGCCTCATCACCCGCATCGACTTCAACCTGTTTTGCCGTTTTGACGAACTGAGCATCCCCGATTACAGCACCTTATGCCGCTACCGTAACTGGCTGGCGCAAGACGACACCCTGTCCGAATTGCTGGAACTGATTAACCGCCAACTGACCGAAAAAGGCCTAAAAATAGAGAAAGCATCCGCCGCCGTCATTGACGCCACCATTATTCAAACCGCCGGCAGCAAACAGCGTCAGGCCGGCGTAAGTAACAAATTTACTGCTAAATCAGAGAAGCAACGCACTAAGTAACAAATTTACTGCTGCAAATTCATTTTCTAGCAAAATAATCCTTAATAAACC
>NZ_JBKGTW010000125.1:0-484 GCF_046546535.1 Neisseria sp. WLZKY-1 | reverse complement strand
GCGGCGTGCTCACCAAAATGGGCTACCAGCGCGCCAGCATCGAAGACGGCGGCAGCTTCGACCGCTACTTCAAACCCTACGACGCCCTGGGCATCAGCGCGGTTATCGAATTTTCCGGCAGCTACGTCCCCGAAGAAAACATCCCCGCCGTACTCTACAGCCTGAGCTTCGACAAACAGCGAGCCAGCTCATGGAACGACACCCGCCACCTGCTCGGCGCCGTCCCGCCCGTGCTCCTGGCCGAAAGCTACGCCGACTACCTGAAAACCGCCGAAGCCTGCTCGGGCTACGACCCCGAATGGGAGAAGAAAACCCCGTGGTAGGACGGGCTGGGAAGGCCGTCTGAAAGATTGTTATGCCCGTACCAAAACGTCGGATACAAGTATCCGACCTTGTATATCGGAACTTCCGTATCATAGCAACAAACCGCCCGCCGCCGCCCGCATCCGACCAAGGTAAACAACCGTTGCGTAGCTCAGGGAGC
>NZ_JBKGTW010000124.1:0-507 GCF_046546535.1 Neisseria sp. WLZKY-1 | reverse complement strand
AAAGCAGACAATATCCTCGTCAGGCTGCGTTTTCCCGCCGCTGAAAGTCACACGGATATCATGCTCCCTGCCTGAGTCCAGTGCCAAACTGGAAACAAGATTGACCCGGTTGTCGACATAAGCGTAACTATATATCTCCCCAACCCCATCAGAATATTTCGAGGATGTACCGGCGTACTGCGGATGCACTTCGCGGCGAACCACCGTCTGTCCGTTCAGGCTGATTTCAACCAGCACCACATGGCTGCCAGCCTCATTGGTTACTTGCGACACAAAACCCGACGCCGTCACCTGCAAAGACAAAAACGTCAGCAGACGGGGGAACGGAGCGGCGTCCAAGTACAGCGTGTAGCCGTCACGTCCCTGCGGCAGATGGTACATTTTCAGCACATCTCCTTCGATTCTGTCCGCCTTCACCGTCCCTTCAAAACGTCCGTTTTTCGCATACAGATTCCCCCGCGCGTCCACGGTAAAGCTGCCGTTGCCGTTGTTAATACTCACGCTGTT
>NZ_JBKGTW010000123.1:0-531 GCF_046546535.1 Neisseria sp. WLZKY-1 | reverse complement strand
TCATTGTCTTATTGACGGTGATGCGCGGTGGTAGCTCAGTTGGTTAGAGTACCGGCCTGTCACGCCGGGGGTCGCGGGTTCGAGCCCCGTCCGCCGCGCCAAATATTCGTTTTTCCTTTCTTCATTTTATATTTCCTTTCTTGATTTATTTTGCGGCCGGGTTTTCCGGCCGTCTTTCTGTCTGCTGTCTGCGCGGCCGACGAGGTCGGGGACGGCAAGGCCGAGACCTTTGCAAAAAAGCCCTTCCTTCGACAGCCGGAACCCAAACACAGGTTTTCGGCTGTTTTCGCCCCTAATTGCGCCTAATTTTACCCAAATACCCCCTTAATTCTCCCCGGACACCCCATAATCAGGCATCCGGGCCGCCTTTTAGGCGGCAACAGGCACACTTAGCCTGTTAGCCGCTTTCAACAGGTTTAAACACATCGCCTTCAGATGGCTTTGCGCACTCACTTTAATCAGCCCGAAATAGGCTGCCCGGGCGTAGCGGAATTTACGGTGCAGCGTCCCGAAGCTCTGTTCGACCACATA
>NZ_JBKGTW010000122.1:0-562 GCF_046546535.1 Neisseria sp. WLZKY-1 | reverse complement strand
TCGACATCGCCAAACGAAACTTCGTCATCGCCGTTTCGTCTTTGTCTAAAACCAAAACCGAAACCAACAACCCCAAAGGGATCGCCCATACCGTCGAATACCTAAAAAAACACAAGGTCGCCCTCGTCGTCATGGAAAGCACCGGCGGTCTCAAAATTCCCGCCGCCAAAGCCATCCACCGCGCAGGCATAGCCGTAATCATCGCCAACCCGCGTCAGACGCATCAGTTTGCCCAATCGCAGTCGCTAACCAAAACCGATGCCAAAGATGCCCAAATGCTCGCCTTCTTCGCACAGATGATGACGTAGAAAGAAGGTTGGCAAACCATGCTCTACCAGCCGCCCACCGAAGCGGAAGAAGTGTTGGAAGCATTGATTAACCGCCGCAACCAGCTGGTGGAGATGCGGACTGCCGAGAAAAACCGACTGCATCAGGTTCACGAAACGCAAGTCGAAAGCGTCAAACAACTGATTGCTCATTTTGACAGGTTGATTGACGAATTGGACAAACAAATCGATGACCACACCCACACGCATTTTGACGGCAAAGCCAAAGTGGCGGA
>NZ_JBKGTW010000121.1:0-562 GCF_046546535.1 Neisseria sp. WLZKY-1 | reverse complement strand
CGTAGCAACTGTATTTTTCACCCCGTCGGGCAAAAATACCAAAACTCAAATCAAGCCGTTTGGATACCGTTTTCGGCAAAGTAATCACGCATCCGGGCATTCAATATCGTCAGCAGTTTGCGCATACATGCCGTAACAGCAACTTTATACGGCTTACCCTTGGACAGCAGGCGCTGATAGAAATCCCGAATAAGCGGTTCAAAACGTGTCGCTACCACGGTAGCCATATACAGCGCCTTGCGCACCGCAGACCTTCCGCCGAAGCAGCGGCTTTTGAATTTGGTTTCGCCGCTCTCCCTCGGGTGCGGCGCAATACCGACCAGGCTCGCTATCCGTTTGTGGTTCAGCCGCCCCAATTCGGGCAGCATCGCCATCAGCGTAGCCGTCGTTATCGAACCGATGCCTTTGATTTGTTCCGCCACTTGGGCTTTGCCGTCAAAATGCGTGTGGGTGTGGTCATCGATTTGTTTGTCCAATTCGTCAATCAGCCGGTCAAAATGGGCAATCAGTTGTTTGACGCTTTCGACTTGCGTTTCGTGAACCTGATGCAGACGGTTTTTCT
>NZ_JBKGTW010000120.1:0-586 GCF_046546535.1 Neisseria sp. WLZKY-1 | reverse complement strand
AAAAAACCGCTTCGCAAGCTGATTGCCAACAGCCCCGCCAAAGGTTCTGCCTTTGAGCACTTCGGCTTTCAGGCTGCGGTGGAAACGTTCGTCTTTGCCGTTGATCTGCGGGTGCAGCGGACGGCTGCGGCCGGGGCGGATGCCCAGTCGGATAAGCCATGCGGCCAGGCGGGTCAGTCCGCCTTGTGCGCTGTCGCCCCAGGTGCGCCGTTGTCGGTGTTGATTCTGTCGGGCAGTCCGTATTGTCTGAATGCTTCGGTCAATGCTGCCTGCACACCTTCCCTGTGCTCGTTTGCCAGGGCGCGCAGGATGAGGTTACAGAGGCTGATGACATTCAACATTTTGGCGTTTTTTACGTCCTAAAACGGCATCTGCCGCGTTGAAAATACTCGCCTATGGATGGCATAGGCTCGCATTTTCGCCTTACATCTGCCGTTTTATGCCGCAAAACCCGCTTCAAAAGTTGAATGTCGACAGCCACTGGCGCGATCGGTCGTCGATAACGGTCAGCGGGTGGCAGCGGCCGCCGTCGGTGGCAAAATGGCCTTTGAAATCCATCTGCCACAATGCGTTGGGGTAGGGATGC
>NZ_JBKGTW010000119.1:0-590 GCF_046546535.1 Neisseria sp. WLZKY-1 | reverse complement strand
ACAGGGAATTCAAACGGCTCACAGGTGTAACGCCCGTCCTTTTTCATGAAATGCTGCAAGTCACCACAGAAGCAGAAAGCCGGAAGGTCAAGTCGGGCAGGCCGCATACGCTCGGTTTGGCAGACCAACTGCTGCTTACCCTAAGTTATCTGCGCCATTACCATACCCAACTCGAATTGGCCGCTATCTACGGCCTTTCCGAAAGTAATGTCTGCCGCACCATCCGTAAAACCGAGGACGCCTCATCCGTTGCAAACGCTTTTCCCTGCCAAAACACAAGAATCCGGGCGATCAAACGGTCATCATTGACGTTACCGAAAGCCCGATTGAACGTCCCAAAAAAACAGCGGCAGTATTACAGCGGCAAGAAAAAGCGACATACGGTTAAAATCCAGGTCATATACGGCAGAGAAACTGAAAAAATCATCAGCATCCGGACGGAGATGGGTGCTCAGCATGACATGCGTTTAGCCAAGAGGCACCTTGCAGAGCTTTATCCCTACAAAATAGTCATTGCGGATAAGGGTTATCAAGGATTGGCTAAAACCGGATTACAGACCCCGAAAAAGAAATCCAAACATCATCCGCTG
>NZ_JBKGTW010000118.1:0-606 GCF_046546535.1 Neisseria sp. WLZKY-1 | reverse complement strand
TGAAACGACTCAGCGCCGATGATAGTGTGGATTCCCATGTGAAAGTAGGTCACTGCCAGACACTTATTCCGAACCCCCGCAAAAAGCGGGGGTTTTTGTTTGTGTCCATCCCGGGTTGTTTGGAAAGATGCCGGTCAGAGACCCATCCGGCGAATGATTGCGGATTTGGCCGTCGGCCTTTCGATATTGGAGACATCCTTTCTGCACGGAGAAGATGCAGCCGCAGAAAAAACCTTGTCGTTCCGGTCATTTTTAATTATGATGGCCTTTTCCGAATGTGCCGGGGTGTCCGGCTTGTCGACATTATTCCGGTTATGCGTAATATGCGTAAAAAGAAATCGGAATGTTGTTCTGCTTATGTGTAAGAAAGGAAGATGATGAAGAAAATCTTGTCCGGCCTGGCGGCCTATATGCTGGCGGCTGTGGCCGTCGCCGCGGTCAATATCAATACGGCAACGGTGGAGGAGTTGAAAACCCTGCCGGGAATCGGCCCGGCCAAGGCACAGGCCATTGCCGACTACCGTAAGGAAAACGGCAGTTTCAAATCGGTGGAGGATTTGAAAAAGGTCAAAGGTATCGGCGAGGGTATCTTCGGCAAGCTGAAAG
>NZ_JBKGTW010000117.1:0-610 GCF_046546535.1 Neisseria sp. WLZKY-1 | reverse complement strand
TCAACCGCGAAACCAACCGCAGGCTCGGCGGCAACCGCAGCGCGGACATCGTGATGCACAGCGTCGATTTTGAAGAAATCGTCCGCCTGCAAAAAAGCGGCGACTGGGCAGCGGCAGGCCGTGTGCTGGCGGCAAGCGCGGCCAAACTCGAAACCGCAGGCGCAGATCTGCTGCTCTTGGCCACCAACACCATGCACAAAGTCGCTCCCGCCATCGAAGCTGCTGTCAAGATTCCGCTGCTGCACATCGTCGATGCCACCGCCGCCGCAGTCAAACGGCAAGGCTTAGACACCGTCGGCCTGCTCGGCACCCGCTTTACCATGAGCGACGGCTTCTACACCGAACGCATGGCCGCGCAGGGCGTGCAAACCCTGGTGCCGGACGGCGCGGAACAAGACGAAATCCACCGCATTATTTTTGAAGAACTGTGCCTGAACCAAATCAAAAGCGAATCGGCGGCGTATTTCCGCAACGCGATAGGCCGTCTGAAAGACGCGGGCGCACAGGGCGTGATACTCGGCTGCACCGAAATCTGCCTGATCGTAAACGAAGAAACCAGCCCGCTGCCCGTGTTCGACAGCACCGCCATCCACGCGCTCGCGGCCGTGGA
>NZ_JBKGTW010000116.1:0-615 GCF_046546535.1 Neisseria sp. WLZKY-1 | reverse complement strand
GCCGGACGCGCTTGTCTCTATTGCCATAGGATTCCCTTCATGTGTTCGGATAAAAAAGGCCGTCTGAAACGTTCGCAAACGCATTCGGACGGCCTGCGGCTTACTCGCCCTTTTCGGCGGACGGGGCGGCATACACAAGCTGCGCCCCGGCAAACGGGCTGCCCTCCGCGTCGGATGCCGTCACCGACTGCAACACCCAGTCGACAACGTCCGCACCGCGCGGCGGTTGGCCGGTCAGCGAAATCTGCGTGCCGCCGCCGACAGGCTGTTTGCCCAACTCATACACGCGCTTGCTGAAATAGCTTTGAATCGTCGCCGTGTGGTAGCCCGAAGCGAAGTCCAGATACAGCGTGCCGACGGTGTGGAAAGCGGCAGGCACGCCGGTGGTTTCGTCTTTGATGTCCAAGGCGATGCCGAGGGCGGTTTTGTTTTCGGTTGGTTTTGCCATGATTAATCCTTTCGTATGGCGTTAAAAAAGCCCCTTGCGGGACGGTTGGTAAAAAGGCCGCCCCCACCTGCGCGGGGATGACGTTTCTGAAACGTTCAGACGGCCTGTGCATTGTGCAAGCAAAATTGCACAAAAAAGGGGGGGAGTAAGGTATAATTTCCATACCT
>NZ_JBKGTW010000115.1:0-615 GCF_046546535.1 Neisseria sp. WLZKY-1 | reverse complement strand
GCCGGACGCGCTTGTCTCTATTGCCATAGGATTCCCTTCATGTGTTCGGATAAAAAAGGCCGTCTGAAACGTTCGCAAACGCATTCGGACGGCCTGCGGCTTATTCGCCCTTTTCGGCGGACAGGGCGGCGTAAACCAATTCCGCCCCCGCAAACGGGCTGCCCTGCGCGTCGGATGCCGTCACCGCCTGCAACACCCAGTCGACAACGTCCGCACCGCGCGGCGGTTGGCCGGTCAGCGAAATCTGCGTACCGCCGCCGACAGGCTGTTTGCCCAACTCATACACGCGCTTGCTGAAATAGCTTTGAATCGTCGCCGTGTGGTAGCCCGAGGCGAAGTCCAGATACAGCGTGCCGACGGTGTGGAAGGACGCGGGAACGCCCGTGGTTTCGTCTTCGATGTCCAAGGCGATGCCGAGGGCGGTTTTGTTTTCAGATTGTTTTGCCATGATTAATCCTTTCGTATGGCGTTAAAAAAGCCCCTTGCGGGACGGTTGGTAAAAAGGCCGCCCGCACCTGCGCGGGGATGACGTTTCTGAAACGTTCAGACGGCCTGTGCATTGTGCAAGCAAAATTGCACAAAAAAGGGGGGGAGTAAGGTATAATTTCCATACCT
>NZ_JBKGTW010000114.1:0-627 GCF_046546535.1 Neisseria sp. WLZKY-1 | reverse complement strand
GGGTCAGTCCGCCTTGTGCGCTGTCGCCCCAGGGTGCGCCGTTGTCGGTGTTGATTCTGTCGGGCAGTCCGTATTGTCTGAATGCTTCGGTCAATGCTGCCTGTACGCCTTCCCTGCGCTCGTTTGCCAGGGCGCGCAGGATGATGTTGTAGCGCGATCGGTCGTCGATAACGGTCAGCGGGTGGCAGCGGCCGCCGTCGGTGGCAAAATGGCCTTTGAAATCCATCTGCCACAATGCGTTGGGGTAGGGATGCTCGAAACGCTGCCAGTTGTGTGCCGCATGGGTGTTTTCGTGAATGATGCGTCCGTTGCGGTGCAGTATGGAGGTGATGGTGCTGGGGGCGATGTGTATGCCGTGCTCGCGCTGCAGTATGCGGGCGATTTTGCGGCCGCCCCATGCGGGATGTTCGTCGCGTACG
The DNA here is from genome assembly GCF_046546535.1 of Neisseria sp. WLZKY-1. Classification (NCBI taxonomy): domain Bacteria; kingdom Pseudomonadati; phylum Pseudomonadota; class Betaproteobacteria; order Neisseriales; family Neisseriaceae; genus Neisseria; species Neisseria sp. WLZKY-1. The sequence continues at coordinate 208 of NZ_JBKGTW010000114.1, read as the reverse complement.
GCGAGTACCTGCTGTTCGGTTTGGTTGGCGGTCTGCTTCGGGCTGTTGTGCGGACGGCGGGATTGTTCTTGGGTGCTGTCGCGTTTGAGCCATTTGTAGGCGGTTTTGCGGCTGATGCCGAATTGTCGGCACAGACGGCTGATGTTGCGGTCGGGTTGTCGGGCTAGGGTTAAAAATTCCTGTCGTTCTCGGGACACGGTGGTTTCTC
>NZ_JBKGTW010000113.1:0-701 GCF_046546535.1 Neisseria sp. WLZKY-1 | reverse complement strand
TGGCGCAGCCGCCATGTCTGCGCCATGAAGTAGGATGCGATGCCTACGTTTAAAAAAACCTCGTGCGGGTTGCGCGTCTGCCCCGACAGGTTGGATGCGGCCACGCCGATTGATGCGGCCAGCAGCAGGGCGTGTATCCACAATTCCGGCTGGCGCACCGTCCACCGCTGCACGGTCAGACGGCAGGCGCAGTGGACGAATATCGTCAGCGACGCGGCGATATTGAGAACAGCGAACAAATAAATCATGGTCTTTCTCCTTGTTTTTTCAGACGGGCAAGCACCATATCGCGCACCAGAGGCATCAGCCACGGCCAGCCGCCGCCGATGGCGACGGGCAGCAGCGGCGTGAGGATTTCCTCCGCGCGCGCGGCGGTGAGCAGCGCGGTATGGTGTACCGCCCAATCCACGGCGGCAGGCGACAGCGCACCCGCCAGCAGCATAGACATGAGTATTGAAAAAAAGCCGGCCTTGCGCGAAGCGGCGGGATGCAGACCCTGCACCACCGCGCCCGCAAGGCCGCCCAGTATCAGCGCGTCCAGCGGCATGCCGAAGAGCGTGCCAACAAAGCCGATGCCGCCGACGCTCCACAGATAAACGCCGGACGCGCTTGTCTCTATTGCCATAGGATTCCCTTCATGTGTTCGGATAAAAAAGGCCGTCTGAAACGTTCGCAAACGCATTCGGACGGCCTGCGGCTTA
>NZ_JBKGTW010000112.1:0-724 GCF_046546535.1 Neisseria sp. WLZKY-1 | reverse complement strand
CGCAGCCGCCGATTTTGATATTCGGCGGCTTGTCCTTTTACGGATCAGGAAACCGCAGCTTCGCGAGGGCTCTGCGGCTGCTTGTGCGGCTGGCGGCGTGGGGCGAGTGGTGCGGATTACTCTACCGGATTTGTAGCGTTAGCATCTGTTTTGCATCTGTTTTTTTGACCTGGTTTGATTCGTAAACAAATTTAGTCAAATAAAAAACAAAGGGGCTTAGGAAGCAAAATCAACAAAAACAGTGATAAGCTTCTGAAATGAAATTAAAAAACAAGTATCAAAAGTTTAGCAAAATTTCTGAACCATAATTTCGTCAAATTCTACGGCTATTTACCTTGGATTTGACTGCTTCTGATACTGCCAAATTAACCGGCATCAGTGTCAGAAGTATCAATACGCTATTCTTGAAATTGCGACAACGGTTAGCTGCTGAATGCGAGCAGCTAACTCCTTTTGATGGCGTTATTGAACTTGACGAATCCTACTTTGGCGCGAAGCGTATTCGTGGCAAACGCGGACGCGGTGCTGGTGGTAAAACCATCGTCTTTGGGGTACTCAAACGGGGAGATAAGGTCTATACAGAAATCGTACCCGATGCCTCCAAAGCCACGCTGCAAAAGGTTAGGGGCTGTCCTAGATAACTCAGGAGATTCCGTTTAAGTTAGAATTTTCCTTATGAGAAAAAGTCGTCTGAGTCAGTACAAACAAAACAAACTGATTGAGC
>NZ_JBKGTW010000111.1:0-754 GCF_046546535.1 Neisseria sp. WLZKY-1 | reverse complement strand
CCCACATGTTAGTTCCAGATACCCGCGTATTGGCACGGATGGCGGCATCGATTTTGTCAGGATGAGCTTGGTCATGTGCAAGGTTGAATACATCTTGCAGTTTAGTCATTGTGTGATTGTCTTGTACTTCCTGATTTTTACTATTTTCCTGTTCTTGCATTTTCTTATCCTCAAATTTTAACGATTGTTTTGAATGCTACCTCACAATTGTGATCAAGCGCCTGTAGCAACTGTATTTTTCACCCCGTCGGGCAAAAATACCAAAACTCAAATCAAGCCGTTTGGATACCGTTTTCGGTGGTATCGTTTTCGGCAAAATAATCACGCATCCTTGCGTTCAAAATACGCAGAAGTTTGTGCATACATGCCGTAACGGCAACCTTATACGGCTTACCCTTGGACAGCAGGCGCTGATAAAAATCCCGAATAAGCGGTTCAAAACGTGTCGCCACCACGGTAGCCATATACAGCGCCTTACGCACCGCAGACCTTCCGCCGAAGCAGCGGCTTTTGAATTTGGTTTCCCCGCTCTCCCTCGGGTGTGGGGCAATACCGACCAGACTCGCTATCCGTTTGTGGCTCAGCCGTCCCAATTCCGGCAGCATCGCCATCAGCGTTGCCGTCGTTATCGAACCGATGCCTTTGATTTGCTCCGCCACTTTGGCTTTGCCGTCAAAATGCGTGTGGGTGTGGTCATCGATTTGTTTGTCCAATTCGTCAATCAACCTGTCAAAATGAGCAATCAGTTGTTTGA
>NZ_JBKGTW010000110.1:0-773 GCF_046546535.1 Neisseria sp. WLZKY-1 | reverse complement strand
GACGAAATCAGAACAGCAAAGCGAACAACAACCCGCACCGCAGTGCGCGTAATCACCGAGTTTGGTTACCCTGCCCGACGGGGTGGGGGAACACAGTTGCTACACGGCGACAAAAAAGCCCGCCGGATGCGGGGCGGGGCATGATAATTTCAATCTTTACAAAAATTTGCATGCAGCGTGCAGCGTGCAGTATAATTTTAACACTTTTTATTGATTTGTAAGGTATTTTTTAACAACTTTTTATGGATAAAAACATGAAAACCAACAAAATCTTACAAATTGCAATGATAACAACCTTGCTCGCAGCACCAATGGCAGCCTCTGCGTATGAATTAGGGGAAAAAGGAATAAGCGCAACGGATGCCAAGTTGTACAGCCAAATAGGTTATGACAGCACGGGACGTTATGAGTATTTAAATGACAGGGCACAGGAATCTTTGGTTAAAGTTAGTGGTAAAGGTGCTGCTAGAAATGGGGTAAGACAAAGTGAGAAACGGGTTGAGAAACAAGTGACTGGAAAACAGAAAACTGCTAAGAAAAAAGAAAGTTGGGGTGCAATTGCTGGTCGCGAAGCCAGACTGGAAAGAGAAAGACTGGAACGCACAGGTGAAGAATTTGACTGGCGCAAATATATGTAGATTTAAGACGGCAAATTTGCCGTCTTAATTTTAGGGGCTGTCCTAGATAACTAGGATAAATTATCTATTACCAATTGTTTCAAAATGGAAATTTGAACTTTTATTTCACTGTTGTTAAAACGCCATTCGCACTCC
>NZ_JBKGTW010000109.1:0-888 GCF_046546535.1 Neisseria sp. WLZKY-1 | reverse complement strand
AGAGCTTTATCCCTACAAAATAGTCATTGCGGATAAGGGTTATCAAGGATTGGCTAAAACCGGATTACAGACCCCGAAAAAGAAATCCAAACATCATCCGCTGAACAAACAGGATAAAGAGGCGAACAGGCGGTTAGGCAAACTCAGAACCGTCATCGGGCACATCAACAGGAAACTGAAGATATTCAAAATCTTGTCGCTGCCTTACCGCAACAGGCGGAAACGGTTCGGGTTAAGGGCAAATCTGATTGCAGGACTGGTTAATGCGATGGGATGAATATTTTCGCAAGAGGTCTAATGACGAAGCGGGGGAAATGCTGTTTTTCGAGCACGCACACGGAAAAGCCGTGTTTGAGCAGCAGGGCGGCGGCGACTGCGCCGGAGGGGCCGGCGCCGATGATGGCGATATCGCAGGATTGGGTCATGTTTGGTCTCCTTAAAAGATGGGGGTGCGGGGTAGGCTTCAGGTAGCCTTTCAGACGGCTTGGAAGGCTACCTGAAAATCGTGGGATAAGGTTTGCGCGGCATCAATATATAAAACCGTATGGGTTTAAGTTTCAGACGGCCTTTTTGTAGTAGCGGGCGGGTTTCGTCATTCATAATTCACACTAGGGGAGGCTACCTGAAAAGTTCTAGATAGCCTCCGGGGTTCAGGCGAAATATTTTGTGGAATGACCTATTGGTCTAACATTTTGGTATTGATCAACAAACGCACCGCTGTACCTTCATAACGCTGGTTCAACCACGCCTGTAACCGTTCGCGGTCTTTGGCGGGCAGAGGTTGATCGAATTCGAGGGAGACAACAATATTGTTACTTGCGTCCGCTTCTTCGCTTTGAACTCTCTCAGGCTGCTCCTGCGTAGCGGGTGCAGTTTGTGCTTTTTCCC
>NZ_JBKGTW010000108.1:0-1009 GCF_046546535.1 Neisseria sp. WLZKY-1 | reverse complement strand
CACCTGCGCGGGGATGACGTTTCTGAAACGTTCAGACGGCCTGTGCATTGTGCAAGCAAAATTGCACAAAAAAGGGGGGGAGTAAGGTATAATTTCCATACCTTATAGGATGTAAATCATGTTTGAGTTCGACCCGAACAAAAGCGCGGCCAACTTGGAAAAACACGGCATTGACTTCACCGCCGCGCAACAGCTGTGGCAGGACGATTTCCGCCTGATTGTCCCCGCCAAAACACAAGGCGAAACGCGCTTTGCCCTCATCGCCAAACTCAATCAAAAAGTTTGGACTGCCATTTACACAGAACGCGCAGGCCGCATCCGCATCATTTCCGTGCGCCGCGCCCGCGACAAGGAGGAAAAACTCTATGAACACTTCGGAATTTGACCGCCGCTTTGACAACGGCGAAGACATCGGCGATATGCTCGACTTAAGCCGTGCCTCCCGTCCCGGCTTGCAGGCCAAACGGGTAAACGTGGATTTCCCCGTCTGGATGGTTGAAAGCTTGGACAAACACGCCGCGCATCTGGGCGTATCGCGCCAGTCGCTGATTAAAATGTGGCTGTCCGAACGCCTGTCGCAAGCCGCGTAAAACCAAAACCATTTCAGACGGCCTATTTCGTCAAAGTTGCTATCACATTGATACTATCGGGCTTCCAAACCAACAACGCCGCCAGCAATACGGCATAAGTCAGCCCCATGAAATGCTTTGCCGTTTTGGATTTGTCTATCAGCTCCGACATTTCGCACCACGCTTTCAGTATGTTAAAATTTATACATTATTTAATCCTTTCCGTATCAAAGGGTTGAACAAAAACCCCGTAAAGCCTGTCGCCTTACGGGGTTTGCCGTTTTTGAAAAGGCCGTCTGAAAGCAGATTCAGACGGCCTTTTTTATGCCCTGCCGACAAAGCAGACAATATCCTCGTCAGGCTGCGTTTTCCCGCCGCTGAAAGTCACACGGATATCATGCTCCCTGCCTGAGTCCAGTGCCAAACTGGAAACAAGATTG
>NZ_JBKGTW010000107.1:0-1018 GCF_046546535.1 Neisseria sp. WLZKY-1 | reverse complement strand
CGTAAGTAACAAAATGGAGGCTAAAAATCCCCGCAAGCCTTATCCTATAAGGCTTTAAAAGAGGTCAAAGGCTTTGAATACAAAAAATGCCCTTTTTGCGACTCAAAACAAGTCAAAAGGAACGGCTGCCGAAACGGCAAACAACGCTACAAATGCCATGCTTGCGGCAGACAGTTTGATGGCGGCAGACGGCTTAATCCGCAGGAAATATGGCAGGCATACAGCGAAGGCAAACAGACCGCCGCACAGCTTGCCAAAACTTACGGATGCAGTCGGCAGACTATTCTGAGGCATCTCAAAAAAGTTCAAATTAAGGTGCATTTCATTTCTCCCGCAGCAGCCAACGTCATCATGGACACCACTTACTTCAGACGCAGTTTCGGCGTCATGGTTTTGATAGACAGCATCAGCGGCAAAGCACTATCCGTTAGCGAAGTCAAATACGAAACCAACGAACAATATTTCACAGCAATAGGCAGCCTGAAAGCAAAAGACATTGAAATACAAAGAATTGTTTGTGATGGGCGACGCGGTTTGGTACAGATGTTTCCTGATATTCCCGTACAGCTCTGTCAATTCCATCAGGTTAAAACCGTCAGTCGCTATTTAACGCGCAATCCCAAAACAGAAGCAGGCAAAGCACTTTGGCGATTGGCATTGACGTTGAAAAACAGTAAGCAATCCGACTTTGAACACGATCTGCAAACGTGGTTTGAGCAGTATCAAAGCTATCTGAACGAACGCACCTTTAACACCGAAACAGGCAAATCGCATTACACACATAAGAATATCAGGAGTGCGTATTTCAGCCTAAAACGCAATTTGGATTATCTGTTTGTGTTTGAGCAATATCCTGATTTAAACATCCCGAATACGACCAATCTGCTTAACGGCACATTCTCGGACATGAAACGACTTTTAGCGTGCCATCACGGCATGAGTAGGGAGAATAAAATTAGGTTTATTAAGGATTATTTATCAATTAAATCTTAGGCTCAGCCTCCATTTTGTTACTTAG
>NZ_JBKGTW010000106.1:0-1057 GCF_046546535.1 Neisseria sp. WLZKY-1 | reverse complement strand
ACGTTTTTAACCTGTACGGGTTTGCCGCTGTCTTTGCCGACGAGGCTGACGGTGTTGGTCGGATCGGTGCTGGCTCTGCCGGTGTTGTCAACGTACTGCATCGGGGTGTCGAAGCTTACTTTGGTTACGCCGTCTTTGCTTTCGACTTTGGCGACTGTGCCTTGGCCGTTGGCGAAGTTGACGGTGTCGCCGTGGGTTACGAAGTCTTTCGCTACGCCGTTGCCTTGTACGGTGAAGCCTGCGTTGAGTACGTCGTTGACGGTCGCCGCATTGCTGCCGCCTTTGCCTTTGGTCAGGTCGGCACGGCTGCCGCCTGCCGGTGTACCGGCCGCTTTGCCGTTGGCTGCGTCTTTGAGGTTGTCTTTGACGTTGGCAAGGGTCATCGGGGCGGTGGTGCTGCCGGCGGCGGTGTTCATGGAGGCGATGACGTCGGCGGGTTGGATTTCGTTGCCGCCGGTGGCTGCGTCGTAGAATTTGTTGCCGCGTTTGTATACCTTGCTGCCGTCTGCTTTGGTGTAGACGACGGGTTGGGCGATGCTGTCGGCAATGCTGGCGCTGTCTACGCCGACGGTTACGGTGTGTTTGCCGTTGACGGTTTTGGCGGAGACGTTGGCCGCGCCTGTGCCGACAAATTCGACTTCGCCTGCGTTTTTAACCTGGCCGCTGAAGGCTTTGGTTTCGTCGCCGGTAGTTTTGTCGGAGCTGACGACCCAGCCCATGTTGGCCAGATCGCCTGCGGTGGCTGCGCTGGCTTTTTGTGCCGGTGTCAGGTTGCTCAGGTCAAGCAGTCCGCCTGTTTTCGGGGTTGCAGCAGGGTAGGTGGTCAATGCGCTGGCTACGTTGGTAATGGTGTTGCCGCCGTTGTCCAGGCCTTTGTCGGTCAGGTTGACCGGTCCTTTGCCCGCAGCTTTCGGGGTGATGGTCACGCCGTTGCCGCCAACTTTGGTCACGTTACCCGCAGCGTCTTTAAACTCGGCGCTGGTCAGGTCTTTGAGCTCTTTGGCCAGTTTGACGTTCAGGCCGTCTGTACCGTTCGCAACTACGCCGATGTTGTTGT
>NZ_JBKGTW010000105.1:0-1181 GCF_046546535.1 Neisseria sp. WLZKY-1 | reverse complement strand
AAGGAAAAATTCGAACGCAGCAAACCGCACGTAAACGTTGGCACCATCGGTCACGTCGACCACGGTAAAACCACCCTGACCGCCGCACTGACCACCATTTTGGCCAAAAAATTCGGTGGCGCAGCCAAAGCCTACGACCAGATTGACAACGCCCCGGAAGAAAAAGCCCGCGGTATCACCATCAATACCTCCCACGTAGAATACGAAACCGAAGGCCGCCACTACGCCCACGTAGACTGCCCGGGTCACGCCGACTACGTGAAAAACATGATTACCGGTGCTGCCCAGATGGACGGCGCGATTCTGGTATGTTCTGCAGCTGACGGTCCTATGCCGCAAACTCGCGAACACATCCTGCTTGCCCGCCAGGTAGGCGTACCCTACATCATCGTCTTCATGAACAAATGCGACATGGTAGACGACGAAGAGCTGCTGGAACTGGTCGAAATGGAAATCCGCGACCTACTCAGCAGCTACGAGTTCCCGGGTGACGATGTGCCTATCATCAAAGGTTCCGCACTCAAAGCACTGGAAGGCGACACCTCCGACATCGGCGAAACCGCCATCTTCGCATTGGCCGACGCACTGGACAGCTATATTCCGACTCCCGAGCGTGCCGTAGACAAACCCTTCCTGCTGCCGATTGAAGACGTATTCTCCATCTCCGGCCGCGGTACCGTGGTAACCGGCCGCGTAGAGCGCGGTATCATTCACGTCGGTGACGAAATCGAAATCGTCGGCCTGAAAGAGACCCAAAAAACCACCTGTACCGGCGTCGAAATGTTCCGCAAACTGCTCGACGAAGGCCAGGCAGGCGACAACGTCGGCGTACTGCTGCGCGGTACCAAACGCGAAGAAGTGGAGCGCGGCCAGGTATTGGCCAAACCCGGTACCATCACCCCGCACACCAAATTCAAAGCCGAAGTATACGTACTGAGCAAAGAAGAGGGCGGCCGTCACACCCCGTTCTTCGCCAACTACCGTCCCCAGTTCTACTTCCGTACTACCGACGTAACCGGTGCGGTGACTCTGGAAGAAGGCGTGGAAATGGTAATGCCGGGTGAAAACGTGGCCATCACCGTTGAACTGATTGCCCCGATCGCCATGGAAGAAGGTTTGCGCTTCGCCATCCGCGAAGGCGGCCGTACCGTCGGTGCGGGTGTTGTGTCTACCGTAATCGC
>NZ_JBKGTW010000104.1:0-1226 GCF_046546535.1 Neisseria sp. WLZKY-1 | reverse complement strand
GCCATCAACGGAAGCGGCTTTACCCTGAAGAGCTCGGCTGCTACCGGAGGGGAAAAGGATACGGCTTCGACAGGAGACGAAGTCATCAACCCCGGCGACATTCTGGACATGGCTGCGGGTAAAAACCTGAAAGTCAAACAGGAAGCCAACGGCAAAATCACCTACGCCACCAAAGACGAAGTAGCATTTGACAAAGTTACCGTAGGCGGCGTGGTAATCGACAAAACCGACGGCATCAATGCCGGCGGCAAGAAGGTTACCAACGTAGCCCCGGGTGCCGTTAATGCGACCAGCACCGATGCCGTCAACGGCAGCCAGCTGTACGCAGTGGAGAACAAACCGCTGACCTTTGCGGGTGACACCGGTACGGATGTTGAGCGCAAACTGGGCAGCAAAGTGAACGTCAAAGGCGGCGTCACCGACGCGGCCAAACTGAGCGACAACAACATCGGCGTAGTTGCGAACGGTACAGACGGCCTGAACGTCAAACTGGCCAAAGAGCTCAAAGACCTGACCAGCGCCGAGTTTAAAGACGCTGCGGGCAACGTGACCAAAGTTGGCGGCAACGGCGTGACCATCACCCCGAAAAACCCTGCTGCGGGTCAAGGACCGGTCAGCCTGACCGACAAAGGCCTGAACAACGGCGGCAACAAAATCACCAATGTTGCGCCGGGCACAGCCGATACCGACGCGGTGAACGTCAGCCAACTCAAAGCCGTAGGCAAAACCCAGGTCAAAGGCGAAAAAGGCGTCAAAGTGACGGGAGATGCGACCACAGGCTACACCGTAGCGGCCGATACCGCCCCGATTACCGTTGCCGGCAACAAAGCCGCGACACCGGCAGGCACCAAAGCCGACCAGCTTGCGACCACACAGAACGTTGTTGACGCCATCAACGGAAGCGGCTTTACCCTGAAGAGCTCGGCTGCTACCGGAGGGGAAAAGGATACGGCTTCGACAGGAGACGAAGTCATCAACCCCGGCGACATTCTGGACATGGCTGCGGGTAAAAACCTGAAAGTCAAACAGGAAGCCAACGGCAAAATCACCTACGCCACCAAAGACGAAGTAGCATTTGACAAAGTTACCGTAGGCGGCGTGGTAATCGACAAAACCGACGGCATCAATGCCGGCGGCAAGAAGGTTACCAACGTAGCCCCGGGTGCCGTTAATGCGACCAGCACCGATGCCGTCAACGGCAGCCAGCTGTACGCAGTGGAGAACAA
>NZ_JBKGTW010000103.1:0-1253 GCF_046546535.1 Neisseria sp. WLZKY-1 | reverse complement strand
TCGAATTCGAGGGAGACAACAATATTGTTACTTGCGTCCGCTTCTTCGCTTTGAACTCTCTCAGGCTGCTCCTGCGTAGCGGGTGCAGTTTGTGCTTTTTCCCAAACCAAACCGCGCCCAACAACGATTTTTTCGGCTTCCGGATATTGGGCTTTGATTTCCCTCAGTACTGCTACGTCTTCGGGACTGGTGGTTTTGCCCGCCAGCACGGTATCGATGTAGGCCTGCTGCTCTTCCAGCTTGTTCTGTAACTGCACCGAGTTGTTATGGCTTGCCAGCAGTTCTTCAATTTTGGTGTCACTGCCCCCCGCATAGACTACTTTCACTTGCGGTTCTTTTATACCTACCGCTTTCAGATTTGTGACCAGCAGAGTGGTAATTTTCTCGGCATTCCCTGTTCCGTTGACAATCAGCCCGACTGCACGTTCTTTGTAGTTCACCATTTTACGCAGCACGAAAAAACCTTCCTGCTGTTGTGCAGCGGCGATGGCATTGTTGGCTTTGGTATTAAACAGCTCCTGACGCACTAGTCCCGATGCCATATATCCGCTCGGAATCATCACTGCCAACACTACGGCTGTGATAATAATACGGTGCAGTCTGCGTTTGGTCTCACTTACCAGCCCCCTGCGCGGCAGCTTAAGTAGTTTGGAAAACAGTAGGGTGGAAAAAGCGATGAACACGCAGTTGATGGCAAACAGATAAAAAGCACCGAAAAAATAGTGCCAGTTACCGTGTGCTAGTCCATAGCCCGCCGTGCACAGAGGAGGCATCAGTGCAGTGGCAATTGCCACACCCGGGATGGCATTGCCTCCTTCTTTGCGCGTTAATGCCACAATGCCTGCACTACCGCCGAAGAAGGCAATTAACACGTCCCATAGGGTTGGCTGGGTACGTGCCAAAAGCTCGCTTTGTGCCTCTTTCAGCGGGGTTAGCAGGAAATACAGTGTAGCGGTAACCAAACTGATGGCGATGAACACAATAATATTGCGTGCTGCTTGGCGGATCAGTGCAGTATCGCCTACCGCGGCACCGTAACCCATACCGACGATCGGCCCCATCAACGGAGAAATCAACATCGCCCCAATCACTACCGCCGTGCTGTTTACATTCAAACCGATACTCGCCACGGCAATGGCAAACATCAATACCCACATGTTAGTTCCAGATACCCGCGTATTGGCACGGATGGCGGCATCGATTTTGTCAGGATGAGCTTGGTCATGTGCAAGGTTGAATACATCTTGCAGTTT
>NZ_JBKGTW010000102.1:0-1477 GCF_046546535.1 Neisseria sp. WLZKY-1 | reverse complement strand
CTCAATCAGTTTGTTTTGTTTGTACTGACTCAGACGACTTTTTCTCATAAGGAAAATTCTAACTTAAACGGAATCTCCTGAGTTATCTAGGACAGCCCCAAAAATTTTGGGTAACTGAGTGGGTAACAGAAAATTTATCCACAGGTTTTATAATTTAAAAACATTAGTTTGTAAAAATACTTCGGACTCTGTCGGCGAAGCCAAGTCCAAACGGGCGCACTTACGGGTGCGCCCGTTTTTCCGCATCAGGCCGTCTGAAAATGCAGTTTCAGTGAAGTTAAAGCACATTCCAACCAAATCGCCGCGCTTTCAGACGGACTTTCCTCCGCCGCCGTTTTCCCTTACATTCCTACCGTCCCAATCCGTCGGAAACATCATGAAAGCCCTTATTGCCGCCCTCGCCCTGCTGCCCACCCTTGCCGCCGCCGCACCGTCCGCCACGCCCAACAGCGAAATTACCCGTCCCGCCGATCTCTCCGCCCTTACCGCGTCGCACAGCGGCTACACCTTCCAAACCCTGGCTTTCCAAGACCGAAACGGCCAAGCCTACCGCGTTTTCCTCGGCATTCCCGACAGCCAGCCTCCCGCCACAGGCTATCCCGTCCTCTACGCCCTCGACGGCAACGCCCTGCCCGAATACCTTGCCGCGCCCGCATTGCAGGACTTGTCCGCCAACCCGCCCGTGCTGGTGCTGATCGGCTACCCAACCGATCTGCGCTTCGACACCGCCCGCCGCGCCTACGACTACACCCCGCCCGATTTGTCCGGCAACAGCCTGCCCGACCAGCTGATGGACGGACGGCGCAACGGCGGCGCGCCTGCCCTGCTCGAATTTATCGACGGCAAAATCCGTCCCGCCGTCGACAGCGCCGCCCGCACCGACCCCGCGCGGCAAACCCTGTGGGGACATTCCTACGGCGGCCTGTTCGTCCTCTACACCCTGTTCGAGCGGCCGCAAGCCTTCACCCGCTATATCGCCGCCGACCCCGCCCTGTGGTGGCAAAACGGCCTGATGTTGCACTACGCCGAACGCGCCGCCGCCAAAGCGGATGCCTACGGCGGCCGCAGCCTGCTGCTGGAAAAAAGCGGCAAAGCGCACCACAAACAGCCCGCCGACGCCAAACAGGCCGACATGCTGGCCAAACGCGCCGCCGTTATCGCCTCCGTACCCGCCGACGCGGGGGAAAAACTTGTTGCCAAACTGCGCGGACAAGGGTTGGCGGCCGAATACCGCCATTATCCCGACCTCACCCACGGCGGCCTGCTCGGCACGTCTTTCAAACAAGCCCTGCCCGCCGCCACCCGCTGAAGCAGCCCAGCCACCTGAACAGATGGCGTGAAACATACAACGCGCGCGCCGCAGGTATTTATTTTGGGCTTAGGAAGCAAAAATCATTTTAAAGGATCATTCCGCAACATTTTCAGCAGTACTTTGTACAAATTATCATGCCTGTGATTGAAGCGAAATTCAGTTTCT
>NZ_JBKGTW010000101.1:0-1491 GCF_046546535.1 Neisseria sp. WLZKY-1 | reverse complement strand
GAGTGCGCAAAGCCATCTGAAGGTGATGTGTTTGAACCTGTTGAAAGCGGCCAACAGGCTAAGTGTGCCTGTTGCCGCCTAAAAGGCGGCCCGGATGCCTGATAATCCGGTATCCGGGGAGGATTAAGGGGAGATTTGGGTAAAATCAGGCGCAATTAGGTGCGGAAACAGCCGAAAACCTGTGCTTGGGTTCCGGCTGTCGAAGGAAGGGCTTTTTTGCAAAGGTCTCATATAGTGAAACAAAATACGAAAGATACAAGGCAGCAAGCTGCAGACAGTACAAGTAGTACGGTAAGGCGCAGCAACGCCGTAGATTTTCGTGTTGGTTCACTATACCCTGAGGCCGTCTGAAAGGCGCGGCCGTCTTTTTCAGACGGCCTCTTTGCCGAAATCGGGTAGAATCCGCCCTTTTTTCCGTTTGCGAGTGTTGTATGTCAGATATTTTGAAAGCCGCGCTGTTCGGCATTGTGGAGGGCATTACCGAGTGGCTGCCCGTCAGTTCCACCGGCCATATGATTCTGCTGGACGAGTTTGTGCGGCTGGATGTGTCGCCCGAATTTTGGAAAATGTTCCTCGTCGTGATCCAGCTCGGCGCGATTGCGGCGGTGGCCGTTTTGTATTTCGACAAGCTGTGGCCGTTTGCGCGCGGCCTGCGCCTGAAACCCGAGGCCGTGCCGCTGTGGAGCAAAATCCTTCTTGCCTGCGTACCCGCCGCTGTGGTCGGCCTGTCGCTGAACGACTGGATAGACAGCCATTTCTACAATCCGTGGACGGTGGCGGTGATGCTGATTGTGTTCGGCATCGCCTTTATCGTTGTCGAAAACCGCAACAGACACCACAAGCCGAAAACAAACGATTTGGCGGGCATTTCCTACGCGCAGGCGCTGTGGGTCGGCCTGTTTCAGGTGATTGCCGCCGTGCTGCCGGGCACGAGCCGTTCGGGGGCGACGATTCTGGGCGGCATCGCCGTCGGCCTCAGCCGCGAAGTAGCGGCGGAGTTCACTTTCTTTCTCGCCGTGCCCGTGATGTTCGGCGCGAGCCTGCTGAAAATCGCCAAACACGGCCTGTCGTTTACCGCGCATGAAGTGGGTGTGCTTGCCTGCGGCATGGTTGTCAGCTTCGTTGTCAGCATCCTCGCCATCAAATTCCTGATGGCCTATATCAAACGCCACGATTTCAAAATCTTCGGCTGGTACAGAATCGTGCTGGGCGCGCTGGTGCTGCTGTATTTCGCGGTGCTGAAATAAAGCAAAGGTTTGAGGCCGTCTGAAAATGCGGTTTTCAGACGGCCTCAACCGTTGTCGTGAAATATATTGCAATACGCCGCGCTCGAATATCTGAAAAAAATGCAGCAGCACCTGACCTCGCAGGACATCTGTACAGACCGAACACATAGGTAACACCTGTGCGGGGACATGGGTAACAGTTTTTCGGGCAGTTTAGCAGAAGTCGTTCAGGTCAATCCGGCCGAGGCGGTAGAAGCAGAAATAG
>NZ_JBKGTW010000100.1:0-1782 GCF_046546535.1 Neisseria sp. WLZKY-1 | reverse complement strand
GGCCTCATTCAGACGGCCTCATTCAGACGGCCTCATTCAGACGGCCTCATTCAGACGGCCTCATTCAGACGGCCTCATTCAGACGGCCTCATTCAGACGGCCTGAGACCTTTGCAAAAAAGCCCTTCCTTCGACAGCCGGAACCCAAACACAGGTTTTCGGCTGTTTCCGCCCCCAATACCTCCTGATTTTACCCAAATATCCCCTTTTTTCTCCCCGGACGCCCCATAATCAGGCATCCGGGCCGTCTTTTAGGCGGCAACAGGCACACTTAGCCTGTTAGCCGCTTTCAACAGGTTTAAACACATCGCCTTTAGATGGCTTTGCGCACTCACTTTAATCAGCCCGAAATAGGCTGCCCGGGCGTAGCGGAATTTACGGTGCAGCGTCCCGAAGCTCTGTTCGACCACATAACGGGTTTTCGACAAATATCGGTTACGTTTGGTTTGCGCTTCCGTCAGCGGACGGTTGCGGTGGGCTTTGCGCATAATGCCGTCCTGCAGCCGATGCTCTTTCAGATGTTGTCGGTTTTCCTCACTGTCATAGCCTTTGTCGGCATAGACGGTCGTACCTTCGGTCAGACCTTCCAACAAAGGCGACAGGTGGTTGCACTCATGGGTATTGGCTGGGGTGATATGCAGTTTCTCGATATAGCCTTCCTCATCGGTGCGGGTATGTTGTTTGTAACCGAGTCTGTAGAGGCCGTTTTTCTTTGTCCAGCGGGCATCTTTATCTTTACTCGGTGTGGTTTGGCCGCTGACTTGTCCTTCTTCATCGACTTCTATGGCCTGAGGCGTAAGTAACAAATTTACTGCCCAAAACCCCCGCAAGCCTTATGCTACAAGGCTTTAAGCGGAGTCAAAACCTTTGAACACAAAAAATGCCCTTTTTGCGGCTCAAAACAGGTCAAAAAGAATGGTAAGCATCAAGGTCGCCAACAATACAAATGCAAATGTTGTAACAAGTATTTCAACGGCGGCAACCGCATCAATCCACAAACACTATGGCACTCTTACACCGTAGGCAAACAAACCGCCACACAACTTGCCGCAACTTACGGATGCAGCCGTCAAACCATCTTGCGCCATCTCAAAAAAGCCAATCCCAAAGCCCAATTTGCCACGCCTAAGTGTGCCAATGTTGTTATGGATACTTACTTCGGGCACAGCTTCGGCGTTATGGTTCTATTAGACAGCATCAGCGGCAAAGCTCTATCCGTAACCGAAGTCAAATACGAAACCAATACCTTGTGCGCCGAAGCCATAGGCAGCCTGAAAGCCAAAGGTATTGAAGTACAAAGTATTGTTTGCGATAGTCGTAAAGGACTGCCGCAATTATTCCCCAATATCCCTGTACAACTTTGCCACTTCCATCAAGTCAAAACCGTTGGTCGCTATCTAACGCGCAATCCGCAAACGGCTGCGGGCAAAGAACTTTGGCGATTGGCACTGAGCTTAAAAAGCAGCCGTAGAGCAGACTTTGAAAGCAGCCTGAAAGCATGGTTTGAACGATACCGACACTACCTAAACGAGCGGACGACCCATCCTGAAACAGGTAAAACACACTACACCCATCCGAGACTCAGAAGTGCGTATTTCAGTTTGAAACGGAATATGGATAACCTGTTTGTGTTTGAGGGCGTAAGTAACAAAATGGAGGCTATTTCGGAGAACATTCTCCCTAAGTAACAAAATGGAGGCTGAGCCTAAGATTTAATTGATAAATAATCCTTAATAAACCTAATTTTATTCTCCCTACTCATGCCGTGATGGCACGCTAAAAG
>NZ_JBKGTW010000099.1:0-1790 GCF_046546535.1 Neisseria sp. WLZKY-1 | reverse complement strand
GCCAAGTTTCCCGCCATCCCCAAAGCCTATATTCCCAAGCTGCTGGAAATCGCGCTGGGCAACGGCAAAACCGCACGCCAAGACGCGCAAAACCTGCTGCAGAGCCTGCCCAATATCCACCAACGCGCCATCGAAGCCTTATCCAGCGGCAAGCAGGACATCCGCACCACCGCCGTTGAATGGCTCGGCCGTTTGGGCAACAAGGAAGCCGTCCAGCCGCTGTATGACTTGTTGAAAAAAGAGAAAAAAGAAACCGTTGTCGCCGCGATTCTCAACGCGCTCGAAGCACTGGGTGAAGACATCTCCGCTTATCTCACCCCCAAATCTCTGCTTGCTGATGCAGAAAAAGGGTTGAAAGGCAAACTTTCCGCCAGCTTTACTTGGTTTGATTTCGGCCTGATACCCGCCGCCAAATGGGCAGACGGCTCGCCCGTCGATCCCCAAATCCTGCAATGGTGGCTGGTGTTGGCCGAAAAGCTGAAAGACCCCAATCCCAACCCGCTGTTCCAGCGCTATATGACCTTGCTGGACGAAAAAAGCCGCCAAGACTTTTCCCTGTTTGTGATGCAGAGCTTTATCGCCCAAGACACCAAAAACTGCGGTATCGATGAAGCCACCGAATACGCGGTAAAAGAAGCCCCCGACCGTCTGAAAAACTACCAAAGATGGTTCAAGCAATACCCCGAATACCATCCCGAACTGGCCGACATCACGCTGGAACAGGTTGTCGAACGCATCAAACGCGAAAAACTCGGCGAATATCTCGGCTCGGCGATTAAAAGCAAAGGCATGCTCACCCTGGCCGGCGACGCGCAGGGCGCAGCGGCGGTGAAAGTGTTGCAGGACTTTTTGAAAAACCACTTCCTGCGCCGCGCCCAAATCGAAGCCCTGCTGTGCGCCGTATCCGCCAGCAACGATCCCCTGATCATCCAACTGCTGCTTAGCCTTTCCCGCCGCTACCGCACCGCTTCCGTGCAGGAGCTGGCCAAAACCCTGGTTACCCGCATCGCCGAGCGCAACCATTGGACGGCCGACGAACTCGCCGACCGCACCATCCCCACCGCCGGGCTCGACGAAAACGGCATCCTGACGCTCGAATACGGCAGCCGCACCCTGAGCGCCTATGTGGACGACGCCGACAAATTCGTACTCAAAAACGAAGAAGGCAAAACCATCAAAGCCCTGCCCGCCCCGCGCCAGAGCGACGATGCCGCGCTGGTCAAAGAAGCCAAAAGCCAGTTTGCCAACGCCAAAAAAGAGCACAAGCAAGTCGTACAAATGCAAACCGCCCGCCTGTACGAAGCCATGTGCGCCGAACGCACCTGGAGCGCCGCCGACTGGCTCGAATACCTGGCCGCCCACCCGATTATGAAACGCCTGATTGCCCGCATGGTATGGATCGAACTCGACGCCGAAGGCTTCGTCCTGCAAACCTTCCGCCCCGACGGCAGCGGCAGCCTGCTCAACCTTGACGACGACGAAATCGAACTCTCGCCCGAAAGCTACGTCCAACCCGCCCACCGCGTTTTGATGGGCGCAGAAGACGCCGCAGGCTGGAAGGCGCATCTCAAAGACTACAAAGTCAAACCCCTGTTTGACCAGCTTTCCAACGAACTGCCCGAGTTCGACGAAAAAGCCGATGCCATCGACAACCGCAAAGGCTGGCTCACCGACACCTACACCCTGCGCGGCGTGCTCACCAAAATGGGCTACCAGCGCGCCAGCATCGAAGACGGCGGCAGCTTCGACCGCTACTTCAAACCCTACGACGCCCTGGGCATCAGCGCGGT
>NZ_JBKGTW010000098.1:0-1806 GCF_046546535.1 Neisseria sp. WLZKY-1 | reverse complement strand
CCGTTGAACTGATTGCCCCGATCGCCATGGAAGAAGGTTTGCGCTTCGCCATCCGCGAAGGCGGCCGTACCGTCGGTGCGGGTGTTGTGTCTACCGTAATCGCTTAATTTGAAGGATAACGAATCAATGGCAAACCAAAAAATCCGTATCCGTCTGAAAGCCTACGATTACAGCCTGATCGACCGTTCCGCACAGGAAATCGTTGAAACCGCCAAGCGTACCGGCGCCGTTGTCAAAGGCCCGATTCCGCTGCCGACCAAAATCGAGCGTTTCAACATCCTGCGTTCGCCGCACGTGAATAAGACTTCCCGCGAACAGCTGGAAATCCGCACCCACCTGCGCCTGATGGACATCGTGGATTGGACCGATAAGACTACTGACGCACTGATGAAGCTGGATCTGCCGGCCGGTGTGGACGTGGAAATTAAAGTCCAATAATCTGCTTGCAGCGGTAAAGAAAAGCCGAGCGGGAAACCGTTCGGCTTTTTGCATGTGAACAAGTTACGGGTATGGTGAGTCAACACAAAAAGATACAAGGCAGCAAGCCGCAGACAGTACGGGTAGTACGACAAGGCTCAGCAACGCCGTAGATTTTTGTGTTGGCGCACTATATATGAACGGCAGATGTTGGTTTATACCGGCAACGGAAAAGACCGTCTGAAAGCTGCACTTTCAGACGGTCTTTGTTCCGCCGATTCAGGCATGGTGAGACACTTTGTTCAATCTTCCCGACCCAAAATCATTGTGCCGATGCCCGTGTCCGTGAACACTTCCAAAAGCAGGGCGTGGAGGATGCGGCCGTCGATAATGTGCACGGCACGCACTCCGTTGGCGGCGGCATCGAGGGCAGACGAAATTTTCGGCAGCATGCCACCATGCAGCGTCCCGTCGGCTGTCAGCTCGGAAATGCGGTCCGGTGTCAGTTTAGTGAGCAGGCGGCCGGATTTGTCCAGCACCCCCGTGATGTTGGTCATCATCAGCAGTTTTTCCGCGCCCAGTTCTTCGGCTAGCCTGCCAGCCACTAAATCCGCATTGATATTGAACGCCTCCCCCGCGCTGCCGACGCCGATGGGGGCAATGACCGGAATGCCGCCGCGCTCGATAACGATGTGCACCAAAGCCGTGTCGATGCTGTCCACTTCGCCGACCTGGCCGATATCAACGCGCCCCTCAGGCGTGTCCAACAGCAGCTTTTTGGCGCGGATGAAGTGGCCGTCGCGGCCGGTGATGCCGATGGCGCTGCTGCCGTTTTGGTTCAGCAGCGAGACGATTTCCTTGTTGACATGGCCGCCGAGCACCATTTCCACAATGTCCATCGTTTCGGCATCGGTGACGCGCATGCCTTGGACGAATTCGCTCTTTTTGCCAATTTTTTCCAGCATTTCGTTAATCTGCGGCCCGCCGCCGTGGACGACCACGGGATGGATACCGACCAGTTTCAGCCAAGCCACGTCTTTGGCAAACCCTTCTTTCAGGTGCTGCTCGGTCATGGCGTTGCCGCCGTATTTGATAACGAAAATGCTGCCGGAAAAGCGGCGGATGTAGGGCAGGGCTTCGGCCAGAATGTCGGCTTTGAGCTGCGGCGAAACCTTGTCGGTCGGTTTGTGCATATCGGAATCCTCTATTGTTGTCGTTGGCAGGCTGCGGATTGTACCGCAGCCTGCGGCACAGCGGAGGGAGGCCGTCTGAAAACCGCGAATGCGGTTTTCAGACGGCCTCACGTTTTCAGACGGCCTCACGTTTTCAGACGGCCTCACGTTTTCAGACGGCCTCACGTTTTCAGACGGCCTCACGTTTTCAGACGGC
>NZ_JBKGTW010000097.1:0-1908 GCF_046546535.1 Neisseria sp. WLZKY-1 | reverse complement strand
ACGAAATCAGAACAGCAAAGCGAACAACAACCCGCACCGCAGTGCGCGTAATCACCGAGTTTGGTTACCCTGCCCGACGGGGTGGGGGAACACAGTTGCTACGGCATGCGGGCTGCGCGTGCTGCGGCGCACGCGGCTTCCAAGTTTTAAAGGCCGTCTGAAAGCGGGTTTGCGGGCTTCTGCGCCGTTCCCGCCTATGCGGGATAACGTTTCTGAAAGCTCAGTTTCGGCGAAGGCGAAACGGTATAATCAAACGGCCTCAAACGGCAAGAACGCGTGCGCGGCAGAGCCATACCCCACGACATACGGGCTGCGCTTGCTAACGGGCGGCGAATTTGATCCGGCAGGCATTGCAGGCCGGCAGGCGATTTTTTAGGAGACGACAATGAATAAACACAGCGCACCGCGCCTAAGGTTTGCAGGGTTTGCGGGGGCGTGGGAAGAGAAGAAAATCGGCGACGTTTTGACAGAAGTTTGCCGTTCAATTTCTTTGGAAGACGATAAAAAATATCAACTTGTTACCGTAAAACGCCGAAATGAAGGCGTGGTTTCTCGCGGTTATTTATTTGGGAAAGACATTCTTGTTAAAAATTATCGCCAACTAAAAGCAGGCGATTATTTGATTTCCAAGCGTCAAATTATTCACGGCGCAAACGGGTTAGTGCCGTCTGAATTAGACAATGCGATTGTTTCCAATGAATATCTTGTTGCAATCAGCAATGACGATTTAAGCACTGAATTTCTTGCGCTGCTTTCCCGAACGCCCGAAATGTACCGAAAATTTTTATTGAGCTCATACGGCGTAGATATTGAAAAAATGGTCTTCAATGTTGAAGACTGGAAAACCCGAAGCATCAATTTGCCCACCAAACCCGAACAAACCGCCCTCGGCGATTTTTTCAGACGGCTGGACGAAACCCTCGCCCAAGAGCGCGCCCGCCTTGCCAAAACACAGCAGCTTAAACGCGCCATGCTCGCCAAACTCTTCCCCGCGCACGGCGAAACCGCCCCCAAACTGCGCTTTAAAGGCTTTTCGGGGGATTGGGAAAGGAAAATGTTGGGGGATTTGGGTCATTGCGTATCAGGCGTTGGCTTTCCTGAAAGAGAACAAGGCGGATCGGACGGCATCCCCTTTTTTAAAGTATCGGATATGAATTTGTCGGATAACGAAGTCGTTTTGAAAAAAGCCAATCACTATGTAACTGAAACCCAGATAGCCGAACGTAAATGGCAACCAATTGAACAACTTCCGTGCATATTTTTTGCCAAAGTTGGTGCTGCATTGCTTTTAAACCGCAAGCGTTTAGTGAATCAACCTTTTTTATTGGATAACAACACAATGGCGTTCATTATGAATAACGGTTTAAACGACTATTTTATAAAAACGCTTTTTGACACGATTGAATTGCCCGAATTGGCACAAACTGGGGCTTTGCCTTCTATTAATGCCAAAGATGTAGAAAATGTATCGGTGTTGATTCCCCCAACCTCCGAAGAACAAACCGCCATCGGTAACTTCTTCCAAAAGCTCGACCAAACCCTCGCCCTGCAAAGCGCAGCGCTTGAAAAACTCACCGCCCTGAAAAAAGCCCTGCTCGCCGCCATGCTGGTGTAGGCCGACTGAAACCGCCAATCCGTCGGGGCTCGACCCAACCTGCCCCGCTGAAACTTCGTCCCCTCTCCCGCTTGCGGGGGAGGGTTAGGGTGGGGGCATTTTCGGCTTCGGTAATATTGCAGGTTGGCGGCAAAGCAAGCGTAGCCTGCATGATGTAGCAACTGTGTTCCCCCACCCCGTCGGGCAGGGCAACCAAACTCGGTGATTACGCGCACTGCGGTGCGGGTTGTTGTTCGCTTTGCTGTTCTGATTTCGTCTGCAAAGAGACCAGATAATCCCGCATCCTTGCGTTC
>NZ_JBKGTW010000096.1:0-2096 GCF_046546535.1 Neisseria sp. WLZKY-1 | reverse complement strand
AGTGCGAATGGCGTTTTAACAACAGTGAAATAAAAGTTCAAATTTCCATTTTGAAACAATTGGTAATAGATAATTTATCCTAGTTATCTAGGACAGCCCCAAAGTGTTTTGCAATTATTGCTGTTTTCATTATAAAGCATCGGGGTACAATAATGCTTTTTCAACGCAAATATAGTCGATTAAAATAAAAATGAGACAAGGCGGCGAGCCGCAAGGCGTACAGGTAGTACGTCAAGGCGAGCCAACGCCGTATCATTGCAATTTTAATCGACTATACCGTCGCATACGGGACGACAGAACGCAGAAAAGCCGCCCGTATCGGCGGCTTTCGTTATTCGTTTTGGGAATGCAGGGCATCCAGCCTTCGCGGCACGGGTGGTCTTTCTGCTCGGCATACGTCGTCCTCCTGTCAGATGTCATGGTATGCCCTCACACACAAAATTCCGGATAGGCTCTCTCAAAAATTACCAAATATCAAAGAGTACCAATATCGGCCAAGGGCTTCTCGAAAGTCCATGTTCTGACACCTTCAACATCACGAACATCCAGCTGCCGAAACCCGTTCTTTTTGTAAAAACGGCAGTTGCTTTCTGTATGGGTAATCAAGGTAATACGCTGACTTTTCTCCTCTTTGGCAAGTGCCTCAAGTCCCTCTGCTATAAAAAGACCGCCGACCCCCTTGCCCTGACAATCAGGCATCACGCCCAGCAGTTCAAGATAAAGGCTTCGAACGCCAATTCTCTTAGCTTCTTTACTACCTTCCCCGAAGACTTTTTGAAAGACTAGAAGCTGGCTGATATATTTCCACATCCTCCAAGCTCCTGCCCACAAAAATGAAAGCGTACTGACAGGATGGCAGCCAAGTTTATGAATGGTAGCGACTGCCAGAAGACGGCCGTCCTCTTCAGCGAGCAGGCAGATATGATGACGCATCGCTACCTTAACCATAACTGCATGCAGTTTATTTAGAAAGTCAACATAGGACTGGCTGCTGCCAAACAGAGGACGGAATTTTTTCCTATAAACCTCATGCCCGGCAAAAGCAGCAGTTAAAACCGAGGCTGCAGCGGCAAGATCTTTTTCATCCGCCTTTCTAAAATAAATCACGATGATTTACTCCATATATAGTCAATTAAAATCAAAGTAGGACAGTAGCGTATCGTCAAATCGGGCGTAATCAGACAATACGGTTCGCAGATACCGCTTAATATTCGCCCACACCTTCTCAATCGGGTTGAGCTCAGGTGAATAAGGTGCAAGAGGCAATACCTTATGTCCCAATTTTTCCGCCATTTCCCGTAAGACGCCCATACGGTGAAATCGTGCATTATCTAAAATAATCACCGATTTTTGAGTCAATGCGGGCAGTAGGCATTGCTGAAACCACGCTTCAAAAAAGACTCCGGTCATCGTATTTTGATAAACCATCGGAGCAATCGGCCGGTTGCCGACTTGTGCGGACACTGGAGATAAGCGTTGGTATCTTTTTCCACTTATCTGCGCTTTCACTATTTGCCCTTTCAGGCTGCGGGCATAGGGACGGAACAGGTAGCGGTCAAATCCTGTTTCATCCAAATAAACACGTTGGTAGTCGGAAAATCCGGCCAGCTGTGTCAAATAATGCGTTACTGTGGCCGGGTCTTGTTCTTTGTAAGTGGTGGTCTTTTTTTGCGCGTCATTCCCAGCTGTTTGAGTGCATAGCAAACGGTGGCTGCCGTACAATCAAAATGTTTGGCGATTTCATGCAGATAGGCATCCGGGTGTTGCCCAACATATTGAGCCGGTTTTTGCCTATCCAATTTAACGGCATTTAGACCGGTAACTTGATGTTTTAGGCTGCCTGTTTGTTTTTTAAGGCGAATCCACAGGTAAAGCGTGTTTCTTGACAAGTTAAACGTTGCTGCGGTTTGGCTGATGTTTTTGCATTGTTCGTAATAGTTTAAAGCTTTGTTTCTTAAGTCCTCAGAGTATGCCATGGTTAGACCTTCAAAGTTGGCGTAAGTAACAAATTTACTGCCCAAAACCCCCGCAAGCCTTATGCTACAAGACTTTAAGCGGAGTCAAAACCTTTGAACACAAAAAATGCCCTTTTTGCG
>NZ_JBKGTW010000095.1:0-2600 GCF_046546535.1 Neisseria sp. WLZKY-1 | reverse complement strand
GACCGCTCCCTGAGCTACGCAACGGTTGTTTGCCTTGGTCGGATGCGGGCGGCGGCGGGCGGTTTGTTGCTATGATACGGAAGTTCCGATATACAAGGTCGGATTCTCGAATCCGACGTTTCCCCGCAGGGAAAAGCACCCAAGCCATCATGGCGGACGTTTTTCGGATTCAAGAATCCGACCTACGGCAACTAGCTGCGTAAAAACGCCGAAGCCCAATGCTGACGGACAAGGCAGCCTGAAAGCCGTTGCGATGTTTTCAGGCTGCCTGTGCCCAAACACCGTCATTCCCGCGCAGGCGGGAATCTTGGCAGAATCACGGCAACACTTCGCTTCGCCAAACATTGCCCGAAATCCAAACCGGATTCCCGCCTGCGCGGGAATGACGGAAGCGGCGGCAACACCGTTTTCAGGCTGCCCGATCAGCTTTTCAGACGGCCTATAAACCGCCGCAAAGGCAGCCTGAAAGGATTCTTGAATCCGACGTTTTCCCACAGGGAAAAGCACTCGAGCCGTCATCGCGGACGCTTGTTGGATTCAAGAATCCGACCTACGGCAACTTTCAGACGGTCTTACGCCGCCCAAGCCCAAGCAGCCTGAAAGGCCGTCTGAAACCCCCAAACCATAGAATGCGAAAGCACAAGTAGGGCGTGCGGCCAAGCGCATCGCCGTTGCCCAACGGTTGCTCCTAGGGGGCTGTTGACAATTGGTTTGCGAAGCGGATTTTTTGTCGGAAAGCGGCAGATGCAAGGCGAAAACGCGAGCCAATGCCGCCCATTGGCGAGTGTTTTCAACGTGGCAGATGCCGTTTTACGGCGAAAAAGCTGCCGCAATACCAAATGTCAACAGCCCCTAATTCACGATGCCCCGCACGCCCTACCTGTGTTTTTGCTTTCAGGCTGCCTAACCAGCTTTTTAGACGGCCTAAACCGCCACAAAGCAGTCTGAGACCCCAAACCCGCCACAAAACCGCAAAAGGAACACCCCAATGGCACTCACCCCCGTTCACGAACTGCAAACCCTGATTTACGACAAAATCGCCGACCATCCCCAGCCGCTCGAAACCGAAACCGTGCCCGTGGCCGCCGCCGTCGGCCGCGTTCTCGCCCAAGACATCGTCTCCGCCGTCAACATTCCCCCCGCTGACATCTCGGCGATGGACGGCTACGCCCTGCAATCGGCCGCAAACGCAGGCAGCGAGTGGGCAGTGGTGGGCGAATCCGTGGCCGGACAAGCCTTTTCAGGCTGCCTGCTAAAAGGCGCGTGCGTGCGGATTATGACCGGCGCGGTTGTTCCCGACGACTGCAACACCGTCATTATTCAAGAAAACGTCAGCCTTTCAGACGGCCGCATTACATTGGCAAAAGACGTGTCCGAAGGCGCAAACATCCGCCGCAAAGGCGAAGAAATCGCCGTCGGCGACACCGTGCTTACCGCCGGACGCATCCTGCGCGAAGCCGACATCATGCTCCTGGCCGCGCTCGGTTACGGCGAAGTGCCCGTACACCGCAAAATCCGCGTCGCCCTACTCTCCAGCGGCAACGAACTTTTAGAACCCGGCGAACCCGATACCGGCCGCGACGACCAAATCTACGACAGCAACCGCGCCATGCTCGCCGCCCGCCTCGCCCGCCTGCCCGTCGAAATCATCGACTTCAAACAAGTCGGCGACGATTTGGAAGACATCCTGCACGTCTTCGATGAAGTCATCCGCACAGCCGACGTACTCATCACCACCGGCGGCGTATCCGTAGGCGACTACGACTTTATGCGTACCGCCGTCGAGCGCGTCGGCAGCGTCCACCACTACAAAGTCGCCCTCAAACCCGGCAAACCCTTCGTCTTCGGCCGCATGATGAAAACCTGGTTTTTCGGAATGCCGGGCAACCCCGTTTCCGGCTTTGTCGGCTTCGACATCTTCCTTAAAGCCGCGCTGTGGCAGATTTGCGGCGCGGCCGACATTCCCCAACCGCTGCGCTTTAACGCCGTATTGAGCGAACCCGTTACCAAAAACCACAGCCGCACCGACATCCAGCGCGGCATCATCGAGCGCCAAGCCGACGGCACATGGCACGCCCGTCCCTGCGGCAGCCAGGATTCGCACCGCATCCTGCAAGTCTCCCGCGCCAACGCCTATCTGGTCATCCTCGCCGAAAGCGGCTCGCTTGAAGCAGGCGAAAGCGTAACCGTGCAGCCCTTTACCGACGCGTTTTTATAAGGAATTTATAAGCATGGGGGCAGGGCAGGGTACAATACGCCCCGCAGTTTCAGGCTGCCTTTGCCAAACAGGGCAGGGCAGCCTGAAAATCAGAAAGGCCGTCTGAAACCCGTAGGCCGGATATCCATATCCGACAGCCGCCCGCAAGGCGGCAAAAGGCAGCCTGAAACCCCGAAACCGCTGCCCGCAACGGCGGCGCAAGGCAAAGGAAAACCATGAAAACCATCGGCATCATCGGCGGTATGAGCCCCGAAAGCACCGTGCTGTACTATCAGGCCGTCAACCGCGAAACCAACCGCAGGCTCGGCGGCAACCGCAGCGCGGACATCGTGATGCACAGCGTCGATTTTGAAGAAATCGTCCGCCTGCAAAAAAGCGGCGA
>NZ_JBKGTW010000094.1:0-2791 GCF_046546535.1 Neisseria sp. WLZKY-1 | reverse complement strand
TAGCTCAATCAGTTTGTTTTGTTTGTACTGACTCAGACGACTTTTTCTCATAAGGAAAATTCTAACTTAAACGGAATCTCCTGAGTTATCTAGGACAGCCCCAAATATTTTGGAGCTTAGGAAATATTCAAAAGTATGCTGTTTCAGTTTTTTGTACTTGAAGTAACCGCTCGTTCGACTGTCGACTTGTTGGGTAAGTAGTGCTGCTTTACCGTAAAGTTCGTGAAATTATCAGTTACTACTTTCATCGGATAGCGGATATGATTTTTGACAACTAAGTTGAATTTAGATGAGAGTTGTTTCGGTGAACATCGCACCTGTTGTTCTTGCAAGAGTACAAGTTCTGTTTTAACTTTTTAGTCCCTTTCGAGCAGTTTTAAGTGCTGCGTTGGATGTGAATTTAAGGTCTTATCTGATAATATAGTTATATTATTATTTTAATAAAGGTGAAGAAATGATTTGTAAAACAGTTAAAAAGACACCGGCAGAGCAGGAAATTAATGATTTGTTGGATTTTTTAAAAGATGAAGATTATTCACGTGCTGTTGGTTCAATGAATAGTGCATATGAAGAGTTTAGGGCGGGCTTAGATAAGATTAACTTAGAAAGGAAAAATTCCTTTATTTCTAAAGCGGAAGCTGCCAGTCAAGAGGCCAAATTATACGAGCGGTTGTCAACGAAAGCTCAAAGGGAATATCAAAAAGTTTTAAATGAAATGTCCGGAAAATATAATAAAAATAATAAAAGTTTTGCAAAAAAACTTGAAATATTAAAGAGGCAGCAAAGTGATTTGCAAAAAGCAATTAATTCTTATAAAGCAAATAGTAAATTGTATGCAAGACAAGCTATTAATGCTACTAAAAACGCGGAAAATACAGCTGCTAAAATTATTGGGGGGCGAGTTACGACATTTGCTGATCGAGCTACTGCAGCGATGGGCATTATTAGTATGGGCGATGCTTGGCGTGAGAGGGTATTCAAACAGGAAATTTTAGCAATGTTGGGCGTACGTCTTCATCATTTTTAGGCGGATATGCTGGGGCACTTGCAGGAGCAGAATTAGGAACGCTTGCGGCTACGCTAGCATTTGGTGCTATGACAGGAGGTGCTGGTTGGGTTGTTTTGGCTGGTGCTGCTATTGGGGGAGCCGTTGGTGGTTGGTATGGATCCAAATGGGCGGAGGATTGTTGGGATGAATTTGATGAATGGCGAAATTTAACCCCTTTTCGCACTAATGGATATCGAGTTTACGACCCAATAGCTTTAGATCTTGATGGTGATGGCATTGAAACCCTTGCTGCTAACGGGTTCGGTGGTAGTCTGTTTGACCACGACAATGACGGCATCCGCACTGCCGGTGGTTGGGTTTCTGCCGATGACGGTTTGCTGGTTTGGGATAAAAACGGCAATGGCCGGATCGACAACGGTTCGGAGCTTTTCGGTGACAGTACACGTTGGTTAGACGGCAACAATGCTGCTCATGGTTTTTCTGCGTTGGTTCAGCACGACAGTAACAGAGACGGTATTATTGATAATAAAGATAATGTATTCAAACAATTGCGTATTTGGCGTGATCTGAACCAAGATGGCATTACCCAAGAAGGAGAGTTGTTTAAATTAGCTGATCTTAAAATCAAATCTCTGAATTTGACTTATCAGGATATAAACAAAGACTTGGGTAACGGCAATATTCTTGCTCAGGTCGGCAGCTACACCAAAACCGACGGCAGTACTGCGCAAATGGGAGATTTGTTGTTGCAAGCCGATCCACTTTATAGTCGTTACGTTGATACTGTTAAAATGACTGATAAACAGATGGAGGCGGCAAATCTTCAAGGTATTGGCAGGTTGCGCGATCTGCGTGAGGCTGCTGCATTGTCAGGAAATTTGGCAAATGCATTGGCATCTTATTCTTCGTCTCAAACCAAACAAACCCAAATGGCACGATTGGGTAAGTTGATTCTTGAATGGGCAAAAACAGACCCGCAATTTAGTCGGCAACCTACTTTTGGCTTTGTAACATCCCAGTCTGGCAACGGACAAGGTATTGCGCTTACGCCTTCCCAAATTGCTGATTTGAAAAATGGGGTGGTTTCTTTAACTAAGGAACAAAAATCTGCATGGGAATCTTCTAAAGAAAAAGTACGGATTCTTGATGCTTTTGCGGGGACGAATTCTTCCACACTGAGTTTTGGAACAAGTGCTCAGGCTGACAATATTTTAAAAGTTATTTCCGAAACTTATGATAAATTAGCGCAACGTGTTTATGAAAACTTGCTATTTCAAACCAGATTACAACCTTATGTCAAAGAAATTTCGGTTAAACTGCAAAACGGCAATTTCGAATTAGATTTTCGCGGTGTTCAGGTAGCCTTTGAGAAGGCCTTTGCTAAAAATCAGGAAAAAGCCTTTATCGATTTGGCTGAATTTGTCATTTATGGCGAAAACCATGTCAAATCTTGGGGCGGTGCGGGAGCGTTGCTTTTAGATTTTATTAGAACTGGTGAAAAAAGTGGCAAACTAACCGATTGGATGAAAGCTTTAGGAAAAGATGCCGACACCTTGCTCAATATACAGAATGGTACTTGGAGTAATGATTATCTCAGAGGTGGTGAGGGTATTAGTATTATTTCCGGTGGACAAGGAAACGATTATGTATATGGTAATGGAGGCAATGACATTTTAGACGGCGGTTTCGGCAACGACTACCTAGAAGGAGGAGCCGGCAGCGACACCTACATCTTCGGAAGAAAATTCGGCGAAGACACCGTATCTAACTACGACGCAAGCG
>NZ_JBKGTW010000093.1:0-3108 GCF_046546535.1 Neisseria sp. WLZKY-1 | reverse complement strand
GCGTGATACTCGGCTGCACCGAAATCTGCCTGATCGTAAACGAAGAAACCAGCCCGCTGCCCGTGTTCGACAGCACCGCCATCCACGCGCTCGCGGCCGTGGATTCGGCCTTGGCGTGAGGCCGTCTGAAAACCCATCAATCCCTTTGATACGATGATAAAAAATCCCTTTTCCCTTTATGCGGCCGCTTTTGCCGCCCTGCTGCTGCTCTCCGGCCTCAGCCTGTCTATCGGCGTGGCCGAATTCAGTTGGACGCAGGTGTTTGCGCCTTCCGACAGCCTGCGTCTGATGGTGGTGAGCCGCCTGCCGCGTACCTTTGCCGTGGTGTTGAGCGGTGCGTCGCTGGCGGTGGCGGGCATGATTATGCAGATTCTGATGCGCAACCGTTTCGTCGAGCCGTCGATGGTGGGCGCGAGCCAGAGCGCGGCCTTGGCGCTGGTGCTGCTGACGCTGGTTTATCCGGCGGCGGGCGTGATGCTGAAAATGTCGTCAGCCGCCGCTGCGGCAATGGCGGGCATGCTGCTGTTTATGGCGCTGATTTCGCGCCTGCCGCCGACGGCGCAGCTGATGGTGCCTTTGGTGGGGATTATTTTCGGCGGCGTAATCGAGTCGCTGACGCTGTTTGTCGCCTATGAAAACGAGATGATGCAGATGCTCGATGTGTGGCAGGCGGGCGATTTTTCGGGGATTTTGCAGGGGCGTTACGAACTCTTGTGGCTGGGCGGCATCGTCGCCGCGCTGGCCTATGTGATTGCCGACCAGCTCACCATCGCCGGGCTGGGCGAGGCTGTGAGCGTCAACCTCGGCCTGAACCGCACGGCGGTGTTGTGGGCGGGCTTGATTATCGTCGCGCTGATTACCTCGCTGGTGGTGGTGACGGTGGGCAACATCCCGTTTATCGGCCTCGTCGTGCCCAATATCGTCAGCCGCCTGATGGGCGACCGCCTGCGCCGCAGCCTGCCTGCCGTCGCCCTGATCGGCGCGGGCATGGTGCTGCTGTGCGACATCGTCAGCCGCACTGTGCGCTATCCCTTCGAGATTCCGGTGTCCACCGTTTTCGGCGTGCTCGGCACCGTGCTGTTTCTCTATCTTCTGATGAGGAAACCCGCCCATGCCGTGTGAAAACCCGTCCGCAAGCCGACGTCCGCTGTGGATTGCCCTAATTCTGCTCATCGCCTCTTGCGCCCTGTTCCTCACGCTCAACGTACATGGCAGCTGGGATTTCGTCTTGCAGCGGCGCGGTACGACGCTGGCCGGGCTGCTTCTGGCCGCCTACGCCGTCGGCGTGTCCACCCTGCTGTTCCAAACGCTCACCAACAATCCCATCCTCACCCCCGCCATCCTCGGCTTCGACTCGCTCTACATCTTCCTGCAAACCCTGCTGGTGGTGCTGCTCGGCGGCGTCGGCTACACCGCCCTGCCCGTCGGCGGCAAATTCGCGCTGGAACTGGCGGCGATGATGGGCGGCTCGCTGCTCCTGTTTAACGTCCTGCTGCGGCAGGGCGGCCGCGACCTGGCGCGGATGATACTGATCGGCGTGATTTTCGGCGTTTTCTTCCGCAGCCTTTCGGCGCTGCTCAAACGCCTGCTCGACCCCGAAGAATTCACCGCCGCCCTCAGCAACAGCTTCGCCAACTTCAACACCATCAACACCAAGCTGCTTGCCGCCGGCTTCGTCATCATGGCCGTCAGCGCCGTCTTCATCTGGCGCGAACGCCACCGCCTCGACGTGTACCTGCTTGGCCGCGACCAGGCCGTCAACCTCGGCATCAACTACACGCGCAACACCTTATGGATACTGCTGTGGATCGCCACCCTCACCGCCACCGCCACCGCCATCGTCGGCCCGGTGAGCTTCTTCGGCCTGCTCGTCGCCGCCCTGTCCGACCGCTTCAGCCCGCACATCCGCCACAGCCTGCGCCTGCCCATGGTCTTCCTCACCGCCGCCGTGCTGCTTGTCGGCGGCCAAACCGTATTCGAACACCTGCTCGGCATGAAAGCCGTGCTGAGCGTCGTCATCGAATTTGCCGGCGGCCTCGTCTTCCTCTGGCTCGTTTTGAAAAAGAAAAAATAGGCTTTCAGAAACGTCATCCCCGCGAAGGCGGGGACGGCCGCAAACACAGCAAAGGCCGTCTGAAACCCCTTTCAGACGGCCTCCCGAACAACCCAACCCCATAGCGCAACCATGATACAAATCCGCAACGTCGGCCACAGCATAGGCGGCCGCCCCATCCTCCGCGACATCAGCCTCGACATCCCGCAAGGCGGCATCACCGCCCTGATCGGCCCCAACGGCGCGGGCAAATCCACCCTCCTCTCCTTCGCCGCCCGCCTGCAACCCCTCAAACAAGGCAGCATCAGCGTCGGCGGCCACGACGTCGCCGCCACCCCCACCGCCGAACTGGCCAAAATCCTGTCCATCCTCACCCAAGACAACAGCATCGTCAGCCGCATCAGCGTGCGCGACCTGCTCATGTTCGGCCGCTACCCCTACCACCAGGGCAGGCCGTCTGAAAACGACCGTGCCATCGTCGAAAACGCCCTCGACGCCTTCCAACTGCGCGACTTCGCCGAGCGCTACCTCACCGAACTCTCCGGCGGCCAGCGTCAAAGGGGCATGATCGCCATGGTCTTCTGCCAGCAGACCGACTACGTCCTGCTCGACGAACCCCTCAACAACCTCGACATGTACCACGCCCGCGCCCTCATGCGCCTGCTGCGCCGCCTCACCGACGAACACAAGCGCACCACCGTTGTCGTTCTGCACGACATCAACCAGGCCGCCGCCTACGCCGACTACGTCGTCGCCATGAAAAACGGCGCGGTTTTCATGGCCGACACCCCCGACAAAATCTTCACCCCCGACAACATCCGCGAGCTGTTCGACATGGACGTCGACGTGCTCGACTACAAAGGCAAGAAACTCGTGATCCACCATATCTGAGCCGCCGCCCGTGCTGCCCGCGGCAAAAGGCCGTCTGAAAAAAACCTGCGAAGCAGGTTTTTTTCAGACGGCCACCCATTTCAGACGGCCACCCATTTCAGACGGCCACCCATTTCAGACGGCCACCCATTTCAGACGGCCACCCATTTCAGACGGCCACCCAT
>NZ_JBKGTW010000092.1:0-3148 GCF_046546535.1 Neisseria sp. WLZKY-1 | reverse complement strand
AGCGCCGCCGAAGCAGCGAAGACGTGAACTATACAGAACCCGGCAAACTTCAGTCAAGCAGGGAAAACGGAAAAAATAAAGCAAATTTGTCATGTCAATGTGCGGAAAGGGAATTTTGTTCAGCCACGGGAAACAAAATCTGCAGGCCGTCTGAAAAAGCGCGGGCTTTTCAGGGCTGCTACAATACGCGGCTTTGTGATTTTTGATTTTGAAAGGCCGTCTGAAAATGAGCAAGCCCGCCGTTTCCCCGATGATGCAGCAGTATTTGGGCATTAAAGCCGACCACCAAGACAAATTGGTGTTTTACCGCATGGGCGATTTTTACGAGCTGTTTTTCGACGACGCGGTAGAAGCGGCCAAACTGCTCGATATCACGCTGACCACGCGCGGGCAGGTAAACGGCGAACCGGTGAAAATGGCGGGCGTGCCCTACCACGCGGCGGAACAATACCTGGCGCGGCTGGTTAAAATGGGCAAAAGCGTGGCCGTGTGCGAGCAGGTGGGCGAAGTCGGCGTGGCGAAGGGGCCGGTGGAGCGTAAAGTCGTCCGCATCGTCACCCCCGGCACGCTGACCGACTCGGCCTTATTGGAAGACAAAGAAACCAACCGCATCGTTGCCGTCTGCGCCGACAAAAAACGGCTGGGGCTGGCCTGGGCGTCGCTGCAAAGCGGCGAGTTCAAAACAAAAATCACCACACCCGACCGCCTTTCCGACGAACTCGCCCGCCTGCAGGCGGCGGAAATTCTGCTGCCCGACGGCAAATCCGCGCCCGAAATCACCCTGAAAGACGCCAACATCACCCGTCTCAACGCCTGGCAGTTTGCCGCCGACAGCGGTTTCGACCTCATCACCCGCTACTTCGGCGCGCAGGATTTGCGCGGCTTCGGCCTCGACCCCGACGAACACGCCCCCGCCATCGGCGCGGCCGGCGCCCTGCTCAACTACATCAAACTCACCCAATCCGGCCTGCCGCGCCACCTCGACGGCCTCTCCCTCGAAAGCGAAAGCCAATATATAGACATGGACGCCGCCACCCGGCGCAACCTCGAAATCACCGCCCCCCTCGGCAACAAAAAATCCCCCACCCTCTTTTCCGTCCTCGACACCTGCACCACCCACATGGGCAGCCGCCTGCTCGCCCTCTGGCTGCACCACCCCCTGCGCAACCGCGCCCACATCCTCGCCCGCCAGGAAGCCGTTGGCGCCCTGATGGAAAACGGCACCGAAGCCCTCAAAGGCCGTCTGAAAACCCTGTCCGACATCGAACGCATCGCCGCCCGCATCGCCGTCGGATCCGCCCGCCCGCGCGATCTGGCCGGACTGCGCGACAGCCTCGACACCCTCGCGCAAACCGAACTGCCCGCCTCCCCCCTCCTAGACACCCTGAAAAACATCTTCCCCGAAGGTACGCAGATTGCCGCCACCCTGCGCGCCGCCATCCTGCCCGAACCCGCCGTCTGGCTGCGCGACGGCGGCGTCATCAACCACGGCTACTCCCCCGAACTCGACGAACTGCGCCACATCCAAAACCACGGCGACGAATTCCTCCTCGCCCTCGAAGCCCGTGAGCGCGAGCGCACCGGCCTGACCACCCTCAAAGTCGAATACAACCGCGTCCACGGCTTCTATATAGAACTCTCCAAAATCCAAGCCGAACAAGCCCCCGCCGACTACCAACGCCGGCAAATCCTCAAAAACGCCGAACGCTTCATCACCCCCGAACTCAAAACCTTCGAAGACAAAGTCCTCACCGCCCAAGAACAAGCCCTCGCCCTAGAAAAAAAACTCTACGACCAACTCATTAAAGACCTGCAAAACCAACTCCCCCTGCTGCAAAAAACCGCCAAAGCCGCCGCCGCCCTCGACGTCCTCACCGCCTTTGCCGGACTTGCCGCCGAACACAACTACAGCCGCCCCGAATTCACCGACTACCCCGCCATCGACATTTCAGACGGCCGCCACCCCGTTATCGAACAACAAGTGCGCCACTTCACCGCCAACCACACCCGCCTCGACGACAAACACCGCCTCATGCTCCTCACCGGCCCCAACATGGGCGGCAAATCCACCTACATGCGGCAAACCGCCCTCATTGTCCTCCTGGCGCACACCGGCAGCTACGTCCCCGCCGCCGCCGCCAAAATCGGCCCCATCGACCGCATCTTCACCCGCATCGGCGCCTCCGACGACCTCGCCTCCAACCGCTCCACCTTCATGGTCGAAATGAGCGAAACCGCCTACATCCTCCACCACGCCACCCCCCAATCCCTCGTCCTCATGGACGAAGTCGGCCGCGGCACCTCCACCTTCGACGGCCTCGCCATCGCCCACGCCGTCGCCGAGCATCTATTGCGCAAAAACAAATCCTTCAGCCTCTTCGCCACCCACTACTTCGAACTCACCGCCCTGCCCGAAGCCCACCCCGCCGCCGTCAACATGCACCTGGCCGCCCTCGAAGAAGGCCGCGACATCGTCTTCCTCCACCACGTCGAACCCGGCCCCACCGGCAAAAGCTACGGCATCGC
This sequence comes from Neisseria sp. WLZKY-1, assembly GCF_046546535.1. Classification (NCBI taxonomy): domain Bacteria; kingdom Pseudomonadati; phylum Pseudomonadota; class Betaproteobacteria; order Neisseriales; family Neisseriaceae; genus Neisseria; species Neisseria sp. WLZKY-1. The sequence goes on along the minus strand of NZ_JBKGTW010000092.1, from coordinate 622 downwards.
CGTCGCCAAACTCGCCGGCCTGCCCGCCCGCGCCCTCAAAGCCGCACAAAAACACCTCGAACACCTCGAAACCCAAGCCGCCGCCGCCCGCCCCCAACTCGACATCTTCTCCCTCCTGCCCGAAGAGAGGCCGTCTGAAAAAGAACACGGCCAAACCGATTTGTCCGACGGGGCAAACAGCCTTTCAGACGGCCTCCATACCCCCGCAGCCGAAAATTCCGAAAATACAAAAAGGCTGTCTGAAAACACACCGCCAAACCCAAACAGCGAAACCCTCATCCGCACCCTCGCCGACATCCGCCCCGACGAACTCACCCCCCGGCAAGCCCTCGACCTTATCTACCGCCTCAAAGCCCTCAGCAGCGAAAAGGCCGTCTGAAAACCGCGTAAGGTGCCGCCCCAAGGCGACACACACGTTCCATACAACACCCGTCACCTGCCAAAGGCCGTCTGAAAGCTCAGTAAGATATGGTTTCAAACGGCCTTTTATTTTTCCGCACAACTTCCCGCAACAACCCGAAACCGCGTGCGTCGCGGGGCGACACACCCTTGTATGTTCAAATCAGCGTACCATAGCAACCAAACAGGCCAGTCGCCTCGGAACGCACCCTAGGATTACACC
>NZ_JBKGTW010000091.1:0-3182 GCF_046546535.1 Neisseria sp. WLZKY-1 | reverse complement strand
CCCGGGTCGGTTTGTTTACCCGGACAAAGCGGTTCGATGGCTGCCCACTGGGCATCGGATAGGGTATATCTGGTCATATCTGTATGATACTGTGAAAAATTGATTGTCAACAGACCCTAGTACAGCCCCTAACGTTTTGCTTGTCGTCGAAATACTGAACGGCAGGGAGGTCGCGCAGGAAGCTGTCAATATCTTGTGCTGTCAGGAAACGGCCATGCATATCCCAGCCGACATTGAGGGCACGCCCTTTGACGGCGGCCATGCGGTCGTGCAGATGGCCGTAGAGGTGGTATAGGCCGTGGTGGATGCCGTCCCATTCGTATAAGGGATAGTGGCACAAAATCGCGGTATTGCTGATTTCGGGCAGTTTGAGCCGCAGGTAATGGCTGGCGGACGAGAGCAACGGATGGCCGTCGGCTTTGCGCGTGTTGAGGAAATGTGCTTCGTTTTGCCGAATCAGGTAGTCGTGGTTGCCGTAGATCAAATGGTGTTGCCCGTTGAGCCGTTGCAGCACGGCTTCGATGTGTGCGGGCTTTTTTGCAAAGCAGACATCGCCGAGGTTGTACACAGTGTCTTGCGGGGTAACGACGCGGTTCCAGCAGTCGATCAGGTATTCGTTCAGCTCGTCGGCGTTATCGCTTTGTAGGCGGAATTGCGGGCAGTATCGGGCGATGTTGGGATGGGAGAAGTGCCAGTCGGCGGTGAAATAGGTTTGAGGCATGGGATACTCGGTTTCTGGTCATCTGACAATGAAAAATAAGGTGCAGGCTGCTTTAGAGGCCGTCTGAAACAGGGTTGGGGCGATAAAAAGCAGCCTGCACTTTTTTGCCTACCTATCTGCCGGTCAATACCAACCGTTGGCAGAAGGCTTCCCAGTCGGTAAGGTGCACAACGTGCGTGCCGTCTGCCAACGGGTATACATCGGAAGCGCAAGTGGTGCGCCAATAGGTGTAAAACGGAAGTTTGGCGATGTCGGCTTCCGATACGGCAGGGGCGTTATCCTGTTCTGGCGTATGCACAATCGGCAAGCCGAAATAGCTGTATTGACCGTCTGCGACTTTGTCACCTATGAGGCCGGTTTGGCCGCGGTGTCTGCCGGTACGGACAAATCGGCGGCAGAACGCGTTCCAATCATGCAGAAAAACGGTGGCTTGCCCGTCTATCAGGCTTTGGGCGGAACCGATGCTGCTGTCCCGCCAAAATGAATAGAACGGCAATTCGGCGATGTGGCGCTCCATGACGACCGGACTGTCGCCCTGCTCTGCCGTCCGCATCACCGGAACACCGAAACAGGCGGTTTCAGGCAAAGCATGTGCAGGCTGCATGAAGGCGTTTCGCAGCATAACGGCCGCTTCGGCAGGGTCGATACCTAAACTGTCTATGGCAGGCTGCAAGGTTGCAGGCAGGTCGCAAAAGCAGCCTGCACCTTCCGGCAGGCAATACACCGAGTTGTGCGTATGGGCCAGCGGTGCCGACCATTGGGTAACGGGCGAGGTACGGATTCGGCCGCCTGCGGCAAAGCGTCCCGAACCATCTTGGGCGACCGTGCCGTACACCACGGCATACTCGGATTTGCCGGGCGTGCGGTAGCGCGTGAAGGTCCAGTCGGTGAGCTTGCAGGAGATGGGGGCGCCGTCGTGGAAATGTTCGGATGGGATGGGGTTGGCGGGGGTGTTGGGCATGGTTCATTCCTTGAAGGGCGGTTTCGGTAGCTTCAAACATAGGCTGCAGGCACGGCAACCAAATTCTCCGCCAACCAGATTTTTTGCGGGTACTGGTTGATAATCGTGCCGTGGGCGATGCCCAATTCGTTTGCCGGCAGCGTGTTGCGCAGCAGGTTGAAAGCGGCGGCCATTTTTTTATTGGGATTGGCGGTAGCCTTGATTTCAACGGGATACAGCATCTGCCGATGTTCGATCAGTAGGTCGATTTCTTTTTGATTGGTGTCGCGGTAAAAATAAATCGGCGGTTCCTGGCCTTGGTTGTGGAAGGATTTGATGATTTCGCCCACGACGAAGGTTTCAAAAAACTGCCCGCTCTTGGCTCCGTTTTGAATGGTTTCCGGCGTCAGCCATTTGGTCAGGTAGGCCATCAGACCCGTATTCAACATATAGACTTTCGGGGTTTTGATGGCGCGTTTGAGGTGGTTGTTGCCATAGGGTTGCAGCAGATAGACGATGCCCGATGTTTGCAGCACGGTGAGCCAACGCTTGACGGTATCCACCGATACGCCGATTTCCTGGGCCACGCTGCTGTAATTCAATAATTCCCCGCTGCGGGCGGCAATAGCAATCATGAACCGAGTGAAATCGCCGCTGCTGCCTACATTGATCAATTGGCGCACGTCGCGTTCGATATAGGTGGCGACATACGAGGCATAGTAAACCTGCCAATCGGTTTCGGGCTGCTCGTATAAGCGCGGCATATCGCCGCGGTGGATAATCTGCCAGATATTTTCGTGTTCGGGTAACCTGGATACAGGGTTTCGATCGGCCAAATAACCTTCGTCCGGCACAAAGGCCGTCTGAAAATCATCGCCGCGCATTTCGCGCCACGACAGTCCGTTTAATTTCAATACCGCAATACGCCCGGCCAGACTTTCACTGACGTTTTGCATCAACTCAAAAGCCTGCGAACCGGACAGCAGGTACAGACCATTCTGCTTGCGCCGGTCTATATCCATTTTCAACAGGGGAAACAGCTCGGGGGCGTATTGGACTTCGTCCACAATCAGCGGCGGCGTGTGATTCAATAAAAACAGTTGCGGCTCGTTTTTGGCTTGGTCGAGCAGCAAGGGATCGTCTAAGGTAAGGTATCCGTATTCGGGCGCAATGTGCTGAAGCAGCGTGGATTTGCCGACCTGCCGCGCACCGGTCAGCAATACGGCGGGAAATTGGGCGGACAGCTTTTGCAGGACGGATTGCAGGTGACGTGGGTAATACATAACAAAATCTAGTTTAATTTAAGACTGAATCTTAATTTAAACTGGATTTTTGCGCAATACATCTTATTTTGTGTGGTGATGATGTCGTAGGCTGCACCGCGAAACAGCCGCCATAATACACTCCTCGTTATGAAGGAGGCGTAAGTAACAAATTTACTGCCCAAAACCCCCGCAAGCCTTATGCTACAAGGCTTTAAGCGGAGTCAAAACCTTTGAACACAAAAAATGCCCTTTTTGC
>NZ_JBKGTW010000090.1:0-3236 GCF_046546535.1 Neisseria sp. WLZKY-1 | reverse complement strand
GGAGTTTAAAAAGATTGCGATGCGTTGTGAAAAGACGGATGAATCTTTTGCTGCCAACATTTATCTGGCTGCTACGGTTTTAAGGCTGGCTTGAATGTCAACACGCCCTAGAAGCCATGATTTACCTACAAGCGAAGTTTTTGAAAAAATATCTGTAATATCCTTGCGTCAAGTGATAATTTGAGTTAATCTCTGCCTGCCGTGAATTTTCTTGTTGCGGTATTCTCAAATTCTTCAAATCTATTCCTTGAGGGCGAGTGTCTAGCCCAACTCACAGAAACCCCCGTTTTCAGACGGCCTTAACCGTGCGCCGCGCCCGTTTGCACTATAATCCGCACTTTTTTCAGACGGCCTCTTCCCATGATTCCCTTAGACCGCGTTCCCGCGAAAAACGACCCCCGCCTGCCCGTTTTGCTGCTGCAATTCACCTTTGTGTTCTGCGGCATCACCTTTTGGGGGTTCAACCGCAGCCCCGTGCAGGTCGGCCTGATTTTGGCCGTGTGCGTCGCGCTCGACTGCACGCTGCACTATCTGTTGCGCAAGAAAACGCTGCTTGTGCCCATCAGCGGGCTGATTACCGGGCTGGGGCTGTCGGTGCTCACCAATTTTTCCCACGGGCTGTGGCTCGCGCTGGTGCCGCCGTTTTTCGCCACCGCCTCGAAATACGTGTTCACCGTAAACGGGCGGCATGTTTACAACCCCGGCCTGTTCGGCGTGATTGCCGCGCTGGTGTTGAGCGACGGCATGATCACGCCCGCGCCGGCCTACCAGTGGGGCGGCGCGGGCGTTACCGCCTTTTTCATCGCCACCGCCGCACTGATGCTGTTCGCGCTCAACATCCGCCGCAGCGTGCTGATCGTGTCCTTTCTTGCGTTTTACGCCATGCAGCTCGGCCTGCGCGCCTGGCTGCTGCGCCACCACATCCCGCCGCAAACCCTGTTTATGGGCGCGTTTTCCTCGCCCGCCTTCTACCTCTTCACCTTCTTTATGATCACCGACCCGCCCACCTCGGCCGAGTCGCGCAAAGGGCAGGTGTTCATGGCTTTTTTCATCGTGTTCGTCGATTTGCTGCTGCACAAATTCCAGAGCTTCTCCACCCTGTTTTACTCGGCCTTCGCCTACATGACCCTGCGCGGCCTGTGGCTGCTGTGGCAAAACCGCGCCCGCTACCGCCACCCCGCCGCCATCCTGCGACAAGAGGCCAAAGCCCTGCTGCTCACCGGCCTCATCGGCCTCACCGGCTGGGGCGCATACCGCGCCACCCACGCCTTCGCCGCCGACGAAGCGCGTTTCCGTTTCGTCGAAATCCCCGCCGCGCACAGCGGCATGGGCGGCGCGCAGGGCGATATTTGGCAGCGCACCGACCCGCGCATGCACCACATCGCCAAATGGCTGCTCTCCGTCGGCGACGCCGCCGCCGTGGCCGATGCGGACAACGACGGCCTGCCCGACATCTTCCTCACCCAGCCCTTGAAATCCGAGCAGGACCGCGCCCAACTCTTTTTAAACAAAGGAAATTTCCGCTTCGAGCGTTTCGACATCCCCGCCCTTGCACCGCACCGCACCCGCCCCGAGCAACACGGCCTCATCGCCTCCGCCACCTGGTTCGACATGGACAACGACGGCGACCAAGACCTGCTTCTGGGCACAGGCTTCGGCAAAGGCCGCCTGCTGCGCAACGAACTCAAAGAAACAGGCCATCTGAATTTCAGCGAAATCGGACAGCAAAGCGGCCTCGACAACTACCAAATCAGCGTCGCCACCAACGTCCTCGACTTCAATGGCGACGGAAAACTCGACATCTTCGTCGGCAACGTCATGCAAACCCACCTTCCCGGCTACGGCCGCAGCGTCCCCTACAACATCTTCAAACTCCCCGAGCCCGAATACCCGGGCGACCGGCGCATGTTCGACGTGATGCACCGAAGCTGGCACAACGCCAACAATGCCGACGAAAACCTGCTCTTCCGCAACCTCGGCGGCGGCCGCTTCGCGCGTGTCCCCCAAGCCCAAACCGGCTTTCAAGGCAAACGCTGGACCATGGCCGCCGCCACCGGCGACCTCAACGCCGACGGCTACCCCGACCTCTACATCGCCAACGACTTCGGCCCGGACGAACTGTATTTCAACCAACAGGGCAAAGGCTTCCTGCCCGTCAAAGGCAGCTTCGCCGGCGCAATCGGCCGCGACACCTACAAAGGCATGAACGCCACCTTCGGCGATCTCGACGACAACGGCCGCCCCGACATCCACGTCTCCAACGTCCACGAAAAACTGCAAGCCGAAGGCAGCCTGCTGTGGATGAATTACAGCCGCCCCGGCCAGACCGACGCCGCCGCCTTCACCGACGAAGCCGCCCGCCGCAACGCCCTCAACGAACGCCGATTCGGCTGGGGCGCGGCCTTCGGCGACCTCGACCGCGACGGCCGCCTCGACTTCATCCAGGCCAACGGCATGGCCGACGACGCCTACGACAAAAAAGAAGCCGTCTGCCCCGACTACTGGTATTGGAACGCACAAATCGCCCTCACCAACCCCGACGTACACGGCTACGCCGACCGCTGGGCCGACGTGCGCGGCCGCTGCGTCTTCGGCAGCGAAGCCAACCGCATCTACATGAATAAAGGCGCCTACTTCGTCGACGTGGCCGAACAGGCCGGCTGGACGAAAAAAGGCACCTCGCGCGGCATGATCCTCGCCGACTTCGACAACGACGGCGACCTCGACAGCCTCGTCACACACATGACCGCCGCCCCGAGCCTCTACCGCAACGACAGCCAACCCGCCAACTGGATAGGGCTGCAACTTGTCGGCAACGGCACAAGCTGCAACCGCGACGCCCAAGGCAGCACCCTCGTCCTCGCCGCCGAAAACAGCCCCACCGGCGCGGCGCAACACCGCGAGGTCTACGCCAACAACGGACTCGCCGCGCAAAACGACCGCCGCATCCTCTTCGGCCTTGGCAGCCGCCCCGACCAAGAAGCCCGCATCACCGTCCGCTGGTGCGGCTACGGCAAAGAGCAGACCTACATCCTGAAAACCGGGCAGTACCACCGCATCGAACAGCAGTAAACCCTTTCAGACGGCCTCAAAGCTAATACGGAAGATACAGCAAGCGTAGCCAGCATGAGGTAACTGTGTTCCCCCACCCCGTCGGGCAGGGCAACCAAACTCGGTGATTACGCGCATTGCGGTGCGGGTTGTTGTTCGCTTTGCTGTTCGCTTTGCCGTTCTGA
>NZ_JBKGTW010000089.1:0-3796 GCF_046546535.1 Neisseria sp. WLZKY-1 | reverse complement strand
CCGCTGCCTTACCGCGACAGGCGGAAACGGTTCGGGTTAAGGGTAAATCTGATTGCAGGACTGGTTAATGCGATGGGATGAATATTTTCGCAAGAGGTCTAATCTTCAGACGGCCTCTGTCATATTGCGAGGCCTTAATCGATGCCGATGTCCAAACAGACGATTTCGCCGCAGTATGTTTTACCGCTTCCGCCCAGGTGCGCCGGTTTGTAGGCGGCGAAGGTGTAGGTTAAATCGGCACGGAAGGTATCCGCATCCGCTTCTCCCGTGTCGCAGTTCAGTCCGGTAGGGATGTCCAGCGCGACTTTCAGGCCGTCCGATTGATTCAGCAGGCGGCAGATTGCGGCGATGCCGGCGGGCAGCCTGCCGCAGAAGCCTGTGCCGAAGATGCCTTCGATAATCACGTCGTAATCCGTTTTCAGACGGCCTGCCAAGTCTTCGGCGGCAATCAAGCCTATGCCGTCCAAACCTTGCAGCCGGCCGCGGTTTAATTCCGCCAGTTCGGATAGTTTTTCTCCGGCGGCAAACAGAATGTCCGCCCGCCAGCCGTGCGCCTGCAGTATCCGCGCCATCACTAGGCCGTCGCCGCCGTTGTTGCCTTTGCCGCACACAATCAGCACCCGCACGGTCTGTGGCCGCCTTCGCAGCAGGTCGGCGGCTGCGGCTCGTCCTGCGTTTTCCATCAGTTGCTCGAAAGTCGTGCCTTTATCGACTGCCATTTGTTCGTGCTCGCGCATTTCTGCGGCGGTGTAGATTTTCATCATTTGCTCCTTTTGTCTCCACTGTTTTATGAAACATCAAAACGGAAATCCCATCAATAGTGCTCCCCTGCTTTTCCGACGAATCATTCCTTTTTTTGATTTACCGCAAGAAGCCGTCTGAAAACAGGGTTTTGGCAGCTCTTGGGTTTGATTTTTTTATTAACAAGATTTATTATCATAGCGAAATCAAAGCAGCAAATAATTAAAATTATCTCTTTTGCGGGAGCGGGCGGCGGGATATATCCTTATCCTTCCTCGCGTCGGATTCGTCTTTCCAGGCCGTTTGTTTTTTAATCGACACCGAAAGTAAACCCCCTATGTCTACCATACCTTTATCAAAACTCAGTAAAGGCGCGGTTGCGCACATTGATTCTATTGTCGCCAATCCGATTTTCGGCGAACTCGACCCGCTGGTTACGCGCCGCCTTGCCGACTTGGGCTTTTCAAGCGGGATGCCGTTGCAGGTGATTGCCGTCGGCGGATTCGGACACGGCCCGTTTGCCGTGCGGTTGGGCAACCAGTCGCAATTTTCGTTGCGGCAGGAAGAAGCGGGAAAAATTATGTGCCATGTGATTGACGGCTGACTGCCGTACACAGGCAGGCTTCGTACTCCGAAAATGCGGGAAGGGTAAAATCAATTTGATTGCCCCATCCTTTTCAGACGGCCTTAGGCCATCTGAAAACACAATTTCAAAGCCTTTTCCCCAAATCCGACTTCAAACTTATCAAACAATCAAAAAAGGAGAGTTCAATTCATGGAACTAAGCTATTTTGCCTTGATTGGCGCGCCAAACTGCGGCAAAACCGTTTTGTTCAACGGTTTGACCGGCTCACATGCCAAGGTGGCCAATTATCCGGGCGTAACGGTCGATAAGCGCGAGGGCGCCTTCCTCGACGACGAGGCCGTCCGCATTATCGACCTGCCGGGCACATACAGCCTGCGCACGACCAGCCCCGACGAAGCGGTGGCGAAAGATGTAATGGTAGGCAAGATGGGCATTCCGCCCGATGCCATTATTGCCGTTGCCGACGCGACCAACCTGCGTATGACCCTGCGCATGATTTTGGAACTGAAAACGCTGGGACTGCCTATGGTGGTGTCGCTGAATTTGAGCGACGTGGCCCGCAAAAGGGGCTTGAATATCGACGCGGCCAAACTGAGCGAGTTGTTGGATGCACCTGTTTTGGAAACAGTTGCAGTGAGCGCGTCGGGCGTACAGGCTGTACGCGAAGCCGTGGCGAAGCTGCCGCGCAAACGCTCTTTCCCCGCAAACCCCGCCTCTGCCGAACGCACGCTCGATGCGCTGGATAGCGACAAACTTTATCAAGAAGTCGAATCGATTTTGGCACAAGTGGTACGCACCCAGATGACGCTGCCCGCATGGCACAAAAAACTCGACGACATCGTGCTGCACCCCGTCTGGGGCATGATTATGCTGCTGGTCATCCTGTTTATGGTGTTCCAAGCGGTTTACACATGGGCGGCGCCGATTATGGACGCCATCGAAGGCGGTTTCGGCTGGCTGGGCGAATGGGTGGCCGCGAACATGGAGCCGGGCATCCTCAGCGACTTGCTCGTCAACGGCGTGATTGCCGGTATGGGCAGCGTGTTGGTATTCCTGCCGCAGATTACGATTCTGTTCGCCTTCATCCTGCTTTTGGAAGATTCCGGCTACCTGCCGCGCGCGGCGTTCCTGCTGGATAACGTGATGGCGAAAAGCGGCCTGTCCGGACGCTCGTTCATCCCGCTCCTGTCGAGTTTCGCCTGCGCCGTCCCCGCCGTGATGTCGGCGCGTACGATTAATGACCCGCGCGAACGCCTCGTTACCATCGCCGTCGCCCCGCTGCTGACCTGTTCCGCGCGGCTGCCCGTGTACGCGCTGATTATCGCCGCCGTCATTCCTGACCGCACAGTAGGCGGAATCTTCAATCTGCAAGGGCTGACGCTGTTCGTCCTCTATCTCGCAGGCATCCTGTCGGCTGCACTGGCGGCATATATCATGAAACGCTTGGCACGAGTCAAAGGCAACGTGCAGCAATTCCCCCTGCTGATGGAGCTGCCGACCTTCCGTACGCCCAACTTCAAACACATCATCACCAGCCTGTGGGACAGGGTCAAAGCCTTCCTGAAACGCGCCGGTACGATTATTTTCGCGCTGACCGTGGTTTTGTGGGGCTTGGTCAGCTGGCCGCAACCGCCTGCAGGCGCGACCGGGGCCGCAATCGATTACAGCCTTGCCGGCATGATCGGCAATACCATCCAGCCACTGTTCGCCCCGCTGGGCTTTACTTGGGAAATGTGTATCGCCATGATTCCGGGCATCGCCGCGCGTGAAGTTGTCGTTGCCGCGCTGGGTACGGTCTATTCCGTCAGCGCGTCGTCTGAAGACGCCGTGCAAAACGCGCTGATTCCGATTGTGCACAACAACTGGGGCCTGCCGACCGCCTTCGCCTTCCTGGCTTGGTATGTGTACGCCCCCATGTGCGCCGCGACATTGACTGTGATTAAACGCGAAACCAAATCCACAAAAAGTATGGTGATGATTACCGGCTATTTGTTCCTGATGGCTTACTTCGCCGCATTTGTGGTTTATCAAGTTACTAGTTGGATACTAAAATCATGACTCAATATATTATCGTCGGCGTGATTATGCTCGCCAGCGTATTCTTCCTCTTGCGGAAATTCGTATTCAAACCGAAAAAACGCGATTGCAGCAGCGGCTGCGGCAAATGCGGCGGTTGCGGTTAAATAAAGAGGGTTCGAAAAGTAAAGGCCGTCTGAAACCGTTTCAGACGGCCTTTTGTATATTTGGGCTGCGGTTGAAACAACAGGAATATCGAATATGCCGCCGGATGTCAGTAGTCGAATCTATGGCTTTTCAAGCGAACCCTAAGCGTGAACTTCAACAACCCAGGCAGCCCATCTAATCATTAGACCTCTTGCGAAAGTATCCTGAAGATTTACAATTTCCAAATGAAATACGAAAACCTAATCCAAAGAAGCGACAGGGAATTCAAACGGCTCACAGGTGTAA
>NZ_JBKGTW010000088.1:0-3906 GCF_046546535.1 Neisseria sp. WLZKY-1 | reverse complement strand
GCCCGACCGCTCCCTGAGCTACGCAACGGTTGTTTGCCTTGGTCGGATGCGGGCGGCGGCGGGCGGTTTGTTGCTATGATACGGAAGTTCCGATATACAAGGTTGGACATTTATGCCCGACATTTTTTGTTTTGTTGTCAATTTGCCGGACATAAATTCCCGACCTGCGTGCCTAAAAAGCAGCCTGAAAGTGCCGTTGCAGCTTTCAGGCTGTTTTTTAGGATTTACGCGGAATGGCAAAGGCAGCCTGAAAACCTTAATCGACCTTTCAGACGGCCTTTTATTCAAACAAGTGCACCAACGACACCAAGCTCGCTTGTATGGCAGCCGTGTTTGTCGGGCATAAATACTCGACCTACGTGTCAATCAGTCTTTCAGGCTGTTTTTCGCTGTTCTCAGGCAGCCTGAAACCCCAAACCACGCTTTCAGGCTGCCTTTGCCGCGCTTACTGTACCGCCAGCACCGCGCAGTTGCACAAATCGTCGCTTTCAAAGGCGGTAATGTCGCCCGCTTTCAGGCTGGGTACGGGGAACAAGCGCACGGTGAGCGGTTTGTTCAGGCGGAAGGCCATGGTGCCGGTGTCACGCATCAGCGCGGTGATGCGGTCGGCGGGGGTGTCGCCGGGGATGGGAACGGTGTCCAGCCCGATGCCGCAGACGCTGCTGTATGTGAGCAAGGCGCGCAGATCAAAGGTGGGGATTTGACTGGCTTGGGCGAGGCCGCTGTCTTCGGTTACCGCCAGCATCAGCCCCGAGAAGCCGATGGCGCGGACGTTTTCCAGCGTTTTGAACACGCGGGTGAGCAGGGCGGAGGCTTCGATGCTGCCTGCCGCGCCAAAGTGCGGTACGCGCAGCAGACGGTAGATTTCCGCCATCGAGGTGCAGTTTTTTGACGGTGCGGCGGAGGTGTCCATGCCCGCATAGCGCCAGCCGCCGTCCAATACGGTGGCGGCAATGATTTCCTGCACGCGGTCGGCGTGGTATTGCAGGGCTTGGCGCATGGCGGTGTAGGCAGCCTGAAGAAAGGCGGACTGGTCGGCAGGCGGGTTTAAGGCGCGCAGTGCGGCGGCGAGCAGGTCGGGCGTTTCCAAGCCGACAACGATGCAGTCGCCCTGTGCGCCGCGGTGGTAGCCGGCGGGGAAGTAGGGGATCAGCGGGGCGCAGTTGAAATTGACGGTGAAGTTGAAATTGCCTTCGCCGCGCGGGGTGATGCGGGCGATTTCTTGCACGGCGGCGGTGCAGCGCTCGATTTGGGCGTGTTCGGGGATGCCGTTTTCGTCGGCGGCGATGTTGACGCAGGCATTGCTCAAATCGCCGTAGTCGCGGATTAACTCGGGCAGCAGGGCGATTTCTTCGGCGCTGCGGGCTTCGCCGATGGCAAAGCGGATGCGCAGCCCGTTTTGGTTGAGACTGCCGAGAATGTCGCGGATGCGTGCCAAGCCTTGTTTGGCCGCAGCGGGGCTGCTGGTGTCCAGATATTCGCCGAAGGGGTTGGCGACGATGCGCACGGATTGGACGGTGTAGCCTTCCTGCGCGAAGGCGGCGGCCAGACGGTCGCACTGGTGCTTGGCGGCGGCGAGGGTGTCCGCCCAAGTGTTTTGCGCGGGCGACAGGGTGGCAAAGGCGGTAATGGCGCGGATGCGGCAGAGCGCGGGGGAAGTGAGCGGCATGGGAGTTCCTTTGGGTTTGGGTGTGTGATAGGCCGTCTGAAAACATCTTTTCAGACGGCCTTTGTGCTTCGCTGCTTACGCTTGTTTCACCGCTGCGGCTACTTTGGCGGCGGCTTCATCCAGCGCGATGCTTTGCGCTTGGCTGTCGGTGCGGCGGGCGTATTCGACTTGGCCTTCTTTCAAGCCCCGATCGCCGATGACGAGGCGGTGGGGGATGCCTAAAAGCTCGCTGTCGTTGAGCAGTACGCCGGCGCGCTCGTCTCTATCGTCCAGCAATACGTCCACGCCTGCGGCTTGCAATTCGGCGTAAAGGCGGTCGGCGGCTTCGCGCACGGCGTCGGATTTTTTGTAGTTCATCGGCACGATCACGGCTTGGAAGGGTGCCATGGCGTCGGTCCAGATGATGCCGCGCTCGTCGTTGTTTTGCTCGATGGCGGCGGCAACGATGCGGGTGATGCCGATGCCGTAGCAGCCCATTTCCATGATTTGCGCTTTGCCGTTGTTGTCGAGGAAGCTGGCGTTCATGGCGGCGGAGTATTTGTCGCGCAATTGGAAAACGTGGCCGACTTCGATGCCGCGCGCGAGTTTCAGACGGCCTTGTCCGTCGGGGCTCTCGTCACCCTCAACCACGTTGCGCAAATCGGCAAATTCGGGCTCGGCGGCGTCGCGGCCGAAGTTGAAACCGGTGTAGTGCCAGCCGTTGTCGTTCGCGCCGATGACCCAGTCTGCGCCTTTTTCTACGGCGAAATCGGTGTAAACCTTACCTTTAAAGCCCACGGGGCCGAGCGAGCCGCCGTCGGCGCCGAATTGGGCGCGGATAAGTTCGGGCGCGGCCATCGTCAGCGGGGCTTTTACGCCGGCGAGTTTTTCGGCTTTGATGTCGTTGAACTCGTGGTCGCCACGCAACAGCAGCAACACGATTTCGCCCTCGTCTTCGCCCTCCACCACGATGGATTTGAGTGTCTGTTCGACGGGAATATTGAGAAACTCAACCAGAGACGCGATGGTTTTGACGTCGGGGGTGTGGACTTTTTCCAGCGTTTTTTCAGGCTGCTTTCTGTCGCCGCTCAGGCGCAGGGTGGGCGCTAATTCAATATTGGCGGCGTAGTCGGAGCTGTCGCTGTATGCGATTACGTCTTCGCCGCTGTCGGCCAGCACTTGAAACTCGTGCGAGCCGGTGCCGCCGATGCTGCCGGTGTCGGCGGCGACGGGGCGGTAGTTCAGCCCCAGACGGTCGAAGATGCGGCAGTAGGCGTCGTACATCGGCTGGTAGCCGTCGCGCACCAGCGATTCGTAGTCGGCGTGGAAGGAGTAGGCGTCTTTCATCACAAATTCGCGCGCGCGCATCACGCCGAAACGCGGGCGCACTTCGTCGCGGAATTTGGTTTGGATGTGGTAGAAGTTTTTGGGAAGCTGCTTGTAGCTGGTGATTTCTTTGCGCACGATGTCGGTAATGACTTCTTCGCAGGTCGGCCCCATGCAGAAATCGCGCTCGTGGCGGTCTTTCAGGCGCAAGAGTTCCTTGCCGTAAAACTCCCAGCGGCCGGATTCCTGCCACAACTCGGCAGGCTGCACCACGGGCATCAGCAATTCGACGCTGCCGGCGCGGTTCATCTCTTCGCGCACGATGTTTTCAACTTTGCGCAACACGCGCAGACCCATCGGCATCCAGGTGTACAAACCGGAGGCGTTGGCTTTGATCAAACCCGCGCGAATCATCAGCTTGTGGCTGGCCAGGGCGGCTTCGGCGGGGGCTTCTTTTAAAGTAGAAATGAAAAATTGGCTGGCTTTCATGGCATTGTTCTTCTTTGTAAAAAACGAGGTCGCATTGTACCGCGAAACCGTTTTCCTGCGTTTATGCCCCGAACAGGAGGCGGGACAGCTCAGGCCGTCTGAAAAGGACGCGGCGGGCTTGTCAATCTCTGTTTATGCACAATTTCACACCGGTTTGTTTTCTCTGGAAATTTAGTACGCCGTTCTAAACCGCCTAACAGCGCAATGTATAATTCATTGATTTTTATATGTTTTGATTTTGAATATTTTTTAGGCAGTTTAAGCGGCCGGTTGCCGCGATAGGGATTTTTCCGTTTACCCGCAAGTTGTACACAGATTTATCCACAGAGATTGTGGGTAAAGGCGTAAGTAACAAATTTACTGCCCAAAACCCCCGCAAGCCTTATGCTACAAGACTTTAAGCGGAGTCAAAACCTTTGAACACAAAAAATGCCCTTTTTGCG
>NZ_JBKGTW010000087.1:0-4239 GCF_046546535.1 Neisseria sp. WLZKY-1 | reverse complement strand
CCCGGACAAAGCGGTTCGATGGCTGTCCACTGGGCATCGGATAGGGTATATCTGGTCATATCTGTATGATACTGTGAAAAATTGAATGTCAACAGTCCCTAGTCTGGATCGGCGTGGCGCTTTACGTTTCCGGACTCCTGCAAAACAGGCAAAAGGCCGTCTGAAAATATAGTGAACCAAAATAGGAAAGATACAAGGCAGCAAGCCGCAGACAGTACAGGTAGTACGGCAAGGCGCAGCAACGCTGTAGATTTTCTATTTTGGTTCACTATACCGTCTGCATCGCAGGCCGCCGCATTCAGACGGCCTCTTTTTTGTGCAAAGATACAGAAAAACAACACTAATTTAACCGTTGGTAAGATTGTTACGCTGTTTTATCAGAAAACGTTGTAAAGCGTGAGCAATACGCATATAAACTGCAAAGCCGAAATTTCCGGCCACATCGGATCGGAAATTGTCGACAGATCGAAAACTGCACATATTGGCCGAAAATTGTCATAAAGCTCCGTACCGCTCTGAACGAATCAGGATTAAGGAGAGGCCGTCTGAAAGCGCGGCGGCAAGACACCGCAGCGGCAAACCGAAACAATGTTTCGCAAGCCGCGCGCAACAGGCACGGAATTTGCAGCATAGTTCTGCCCGTGGTGCAGACACGGTTTTCCCGCTCCGTATACCTTCGGGGAAAAACTAAAAGATTTAACAAAAAGGAAGATGTAATGAACAAAATTTACCGTACCGTTTACAACGAGGCAACCAACACATGGACGGCTGTGGCCGAAATCGCCAAGGCGAAAGGAAAGTCCAAATCCAGTAAAACCGCTACTGCGGCTGCAAGTATTGCCGTAATGGGGTCTTTGTTCGCCCCGCTGGCCGCACAGGCTGAAAGTTTAAAATTGGGCAATACCGCTAGTGCTTCGGGTACGGATGCTATTGCTGTTGGGGTGGATGCACAGGCTACAAAATTGAATTCGACTGCAATTGGTGTAAATGCAGTTGCCTCTGGTGATAGAAGCATTGCGATTGGTGATACCGCAAAATCAGATGCTTTGCGTACTATCGCTATCGGTTGGAAAGCAGATACCTCAGGTACTGATGCGGATGAGGCCATTACCATTGGTGTCGAGGCCGTGTCTAGAGGTCGGCAAAGTGTAGCATTGGGTTCTGCAACCCAAGCTATTGGCAATCAATCCACAGCCATTGGTAATAATAGTATTGCTAGCGGCAATTCCTCTATTGCTATTGGTGGTGATGATCTAAACAAGGTATCCCAAAACGCTAGTGGTGATTGGAATAAGTCTGATACGGCACTTAAATACAAAAAATTGACAGGCGATGAACTAATTCAAGATCCTGTTAATAAAAAATATATTCCTACCGAAGCCGGTAATGCAGCAGTAGCGGTAGGTGTTCAATCTTTTGCTAAGGGTGATTTGGCGACTACGGTTGGTACGCGTTCGTCGGCAAATGCGGCAGCAGCAGTTGCACTTGGTGCGGGTACCAATGCATCTAAAGAGAATGCTGTGGCATTGGGTGCGGGCAGTACAACTGCCACGAATGCAACAAAAGTATTGAAAGCAACCGTGGGGACAATTACTTATGGTGATGATACAGGTAATGCTTTTGCGGGTGGTAAAGCCATTGAGGCTGGCGACCAAGTGTCAATCGGTACTGCTGGTTATGAACGTCAAATTAAACATGTTGCGCCAGGTGAAATTAACGCTTCCAGCACAGATGCCATTAATGGTAGTCAGCTTTATTATGTTACTAGTGGCTTGCAGAATAAAATTGATAACATCTCCACAGGAAGTGGAACGCATTATTACAGCGTGAATGACGGCGGTACACGTGGCGGCAACTACAATAACGATGGAGCAACCGGTTCCAATTCTTTGGCTGCAGGTGTAAATGCAGCAGCTGGAAAAACAGGTGCGACAGCAATCGGTCTCAACAGCAATGCGGCTGCGCAACATTCTGTTGCTATCGGTAGCGGCGCGAAAATCGAATCTACTGCTCCTTTAACCGTTCAAAATACTACCGGTGTATCTGATGCTTCTATTGCGATCGGTCAGGACGCCAATTCACAAGGGCTTGCGGCAGTTGCTGTTGGTGCAAAGACTCAAGCTAAAGAACATGCTGTCGCTATCGGTACAGAAGCGATAGCAACAGATTTGAGCGCTGTTGCTGTCGGTTCGAACAGTACTGCCAGTACTATCAATTCTGTTGCAATGGGTACCAACAGTACCGCTTCCGGTTTAAATGCTACCGCACTCGGTCAGGCAACCAAAGCCTTGGGTAAATCTTCCGTTGCCATCGGTGACGGTGCACAGGCAACTGCTGCCGGCTGGGGTACGGCCACCGGTAACTCCTCCAAAGCAGGCTACGGCGCTTCCGCTTACGGCCATTTGGCTGAAGCCACCGGCGAATTGAGTACTGCTATCGGCGATAGTGCCATTGCGTCAGGCAATAACACCGTCGCTGTCGGTAAAGATTCCAAAGCTAAAGCTGACGAAGTGGTTGCCATTGGTAAAGGTGCAGGTAACACTTCTATTGAAACAACAGACAATACCAATACCCGCGCCGTTATGGTCGGTACTAATGCCGGCAATGGTGCGCGCAATATTAACGATTCCATTCTGATGGGTTGGGCAGCAGGTCAGAACCTTGGTGCAACTACCAAAGTTGGCAGCCACAACATCGGCCTCGGTGCTTCCGCATTGAAAGACGCCAACGGCAGCACCAACGTTGCTCTGGCCACCCAAGCCGGCATGGGCGCAACCGGCAACAACAACTTCTTCGGCCAAGTCAACGCCGGTTCTTATGTAACCGGCAACAACAACGTTGCCATCGGTAAGAACGCCTTGAAAGGCACGGATGCGGCCAAGCTCACCGTCAGCGATGCCGTTGCATTGGGTACGGACGCTACGGCAAACAAAGATAAAGCCGTCGCTTTGGGCGCAGGCGCAAGCACGGCCACCGAAGCCAAACAAATCAGCACGGCCACTGTCGGCTCGACCACTTACGGCGGCTTTGCCGGCAAAGTAAACGCCACCGGCTACCAAGTCTCCGTCGGCGCGAAAGATGCCGAACGCCAGCTCAAACACGTCGCCCCGGGCGAAATCTCCTCCACCAGCACCGACGCCATCAACGGCAGCCAGCTTTACAGCGTGGCCAGCGGCCTGCAAACGCAGATTGCCAATATCTCTTCTTCCGGCGGCAATGTGCATTTCTATCATGTAAACGGTGCATCTACCGACAACAACTACAACAACGACGGCGCAACCGGCGCGAAGGCCATAGCCGCAGGCATTAATGCCAAAGCCAAAGGCGCAAGTTCGATTGCCATCGGTAATGCGACCGTCGAAGCCGAGTCTACCGCCAGTGGCGCGGGTACGGCCAAAACCGCATCCGAAGGCGCGATTGCCATCGGCGATACTTCCTATGCGGCCGGCACACATGCGATTGCCATGGGGCAGGCGCGCGCCGAGCAGAAGGATTCGATTGCCGTAGGCTCGAATGCCCGCTCCACCGCCGAATACACCGTTGCCATCGGTCAAAACGCGGTATCCTCGAAACAAAATGCCATTTCCATCGGCAGTAGTTCCAATACCGCAGCCGATAACAGCATTGCCATCGGCAGCAACAGCTCCACTTCGTCCAACGGCTCGGTAGCCTTGGGTTACGGCTCGCAGGCAACCCGCGACGCCATCAATGCGACTACCGTCAAAGCTACGTCCACTGCCACTGTGGCGCAGAACCAGGTTTATGCTTTGGATGCGGCCAGCACTATCGATAAAAACAACATCGCCGCTACGGTCAAGGGCACGTCTGGCGCGGTTTCCGTCGGTACGCAGCAGGATACCCGCCAGATCATCAATGTGGCTGCCGGTACGGAAGACTCCGATGCGGTGAACGTGGCGCAGTTGAAATCCGTCGCCAATCTGGTGAAAAACATCACGCCGACCAAAGTTGAAGCCGCAAACAACAGCCCGATTACCATAGGCGGCACAGGCACAGCCACCGATCCTTATAAAGTGGGTGTGAATACCGTTGCGTTAACCAATTCGGCAACAGGAGCGGTTAATAATCCGGCAACAGCCGATGCAGGTAAACTGGTTACTGCGGGAGAGATCGTTAAAGCCATCAACGGAAGCGGCTTTACCCTGAAGAGCTCGGCTGCTACCGGAGGGGAAAAGGATACGGCTTCGACAGGAGACGAAGTCATCAACCCCGGCGACATTC
>NZ_JBKGTW010000086.1:0-4862 GCF_046546535.1 Neisseria sp. WLZKY-1 | reverse complement strand
GGTTTATTAAGGATTATTTTGCTAGAAAATGAATTTGCGGCAGTAAATTTGTTACTTAGTGCGTTGCTTCTCTGATTTAGCAGTAAATTTGTTACTTACGCCGTTTCTGTAAACGTGTTTTGAAGGGCGGGCAGTCGGAGGCCGTCTGAAAGAACGGATTGGCGGGAAGTGGCCGTCTGAAAAAAACGGCGGAACGGGTTGGCAAAAAGGCCGTCTGAAAAGCGGGGCGGCGGTTTGCGATTCGGGAAAACCTGCTTTCAGACGGCCTTTTCCCACACAGAAGCCCTTGTGCGGCAAACGGGCGGAGCAGGCAGCAGAAAGGCCGTCTGAAAGCGCAGCTTCAACGGAGTTAAAACCCGTTTTACGTTTTCAGACGGCCTTGCATCACATTAAATCGGTATCGCCAATCAGCGGTGGTAATTCGGCGCTTCTTTGGTGATTTGTACGTCGTGGACGTGCGATTCGCTCATGCCTGCGGAAGTGATTTCGACAAACTCGGCTTTTTCGTGCATATCGCGGATGGTGGCGCAGCCGAGGTAGCCCATGCTGGAACGCAGGCCGCCGGTGAGTTGGTGGATGATGTTGACAATCGGGCCTTTGTAGGGCACGCGGCCCTCGATGCCCTCGGGAACGTATTTGTCCGCGCTTTCCTGTTTGTCTTGGAAATAGCGGTCGCTCGAACCCTGGCTCATCGCGCCGAGCGAACCCATGCCGCGATAGGATTTGTAGGAGCGGCCTTGGTAGAGTTCGATTTCGCCGGGGGCTTCTTCCGTGCCTGCGAACATGCCGCCGAGCATCACGCTGGACGCGCCTGCGGCGAGGGCTTTGGCGATGTCGCCGGAGAAGCGGATGCCGCCGTCGGCAATCAGCGGTACGCCGCTGCCTTTGAGGGCTTCGGCGACGTTATGGATGGCGGTAAGCTGCGGCACGCCAACGCCGGCAACGATGCGGGTGGTGCAGATAGAGCCCGGGCCGATGCCCACTTTCACCGCGTCCGCACCTGCGGCCACCAAGTCCAGCGCGGCTTTGGCGGTGGCGATGTTGCCGCCGATAACCTGCACGCCGGGGAAGTTTTCTTTGACCCATTTCACGCGGTCGAGCACGCCCTGGCTGTGGCCGTGTGCGGTGTCGACGACGATAACGTCCGCGCCCGCCGCCACCAGTGCGCGTACGCGCTCTTCGGTATCCACGCCCGTGCCGACGGCCGCGCCCACGCGCAAACGGCCTTCGGAATCTTTGTTGGCGTTGGGAAATTCGGTGGTTTTGACGATGTCTTTAACGGTAATTAGGCCTTTGAGTTCGTCGGCGGCGTTGAGTACCAAAACGCGCTCGACTTTGTGGGTGTGCATCAGTTCGCGCGCTTCGTCGATGCTGGTGCCCTCGGCCACGGTAACGAGGCGCTCGCGCGGGGTCATGATGGCGGAAACGGGCAAATCGAGGCGGTTTTCAAAACGCAGGTCGCGGTTGGTGACGATGCCGACCACTTTGCCGTCTTTGACGACGGGCAGGCCGGACATTTTGCGCTTGCGCTGGGCGCGCAGTTCCAGCAGTTCGCCGATTAACACGTCAGGTGCAACGGTTACGGGGTCTTTGACGACGCCGCTTTCGTGGCGTTTGACTTTTTTCACCGCCCCGGCCTGTTGTTCGGGAGTCATGTTTTTATGGATGATGCCGATGCCGCCTTCCTGCGCCATCGAAATGGCCAAGCGGGCTTCGGTTACGGTGTCCATGGCGGCGGAGAGAAGGGGGAGGTTGAGCGAGATGTCGCGGGTGAGCTGCGTTTTGAGGGATACGTCGCGCGGCAGCACTTGGGAATGTGCGGGAACGAGCAGAACGTCGTCGAAGGTGTAGGCTTTTTCTACGATGCGCATGATGCTTTGACTTTCAGTTTGTGCAAGATGCACGGCATTGTATCAAATTTGCCGCGCCCGTCCCAAGTGATTTGGCGGCAAAGCGGGCGATAACATGGCGGCATAGGGATAAATACAGTACAATCCGCGCTATTCCGAATAACGACATAGAAGAGAGTTGAACGATGCACATTACCCGTATAGCAAAAGCATTGGTTTTGGGCGGCCTGCTGGTGTCCGGCAGCCTGTATGCGGCTGGTTCTGAGGTATACCGCTGGAAAGACGGCAAAGTCAACGTCTATTCCGACGTGCCGCGCGGCCTCAAACCCACCCAGTCCACCATCATCAACATCCGCACCCACAAAGTCACCCCGCCTGCCAGCGCCACCACGCAGCCCGCCTCCGTCACCACAGTGGGCGATCCCAACGCCGTGCCGTCGCTGGCCGACCAGCAGAGTGCGCTGAACGCCAAGCTGGCCGAGCAGAACAAAGAAGCGGAAAAACGCAACAAAGAAATCGAAGAGCAGAACAAACAGACCGCCGAGGCCAACTGCAAAACCGCGCAGATGAACCTGTCCTACGCGCAAAGCGCCCGCACCGACAAACGCGAAGCGCTGATTGAACGCTTCAACCAAGACGTTTCCAAATACTGCAAATAAAGCAGCCGTTTTTGCCAAAAGGCCGTCTGAAAATATTTTCAGACGGCCTTTTTGTTGTGCCTGTGCGGCAGGTTTTGCCGATGCCGGTAACAGCCTCTGGGCGCGTTGACAATCAGCTTGCGAGACGGTTTTTTGAGTAAGAAATGTCCGAATGTAAGGAGAAAAGCGCAGCAGGATTGGACACCTTGCGGATATTTTTGACGCGGCAGGCGGGTATTTTTTGCCAAAACCACCGCCGCAAGGCTGATTGTCAACAGACCTTAAGCCAGCACCTTAACCGTGTGCCGCTCTTTTTTCAGCTTTTCTTTCAGCACCGCAGGCAGCGAACGGTCAAAATACCACAGCCCGTCGGGCATCAGCAGTGCGCCGCCCGAGCAGGAAAACGACAGGCTGCCGATCGCTTCGTCCGTTTCCGTGATTTCCAGCGTGTGCGCCTTGCCCCAGTCCGCCACCGGCAGCAGAGCCGCCGCATCGGCCGCTTTACGGTTGTGTGCGTTCAGGCCGTCTGAAGACGCGCATTCCCCGCCGCAGCCGCCGCAAGCAGCCACAGGGCAGGGCGCGTCTTTGGCGAAAGTGGACGGCAGAATGTCGAGCAGCGCGGGGCACAATCCCTGCTCGCGCGCCCATGTGTCCAGAGCCCGTTTTGCCGCTTTTTTGTGCAGGAACAGACCGTTGGGCTTTTCCGCCGACAGGCCGTCTGAAAGCCGCACCAGCCTTGCCTGCAAATGCCCGCGCTCATTGCTGCGCAGCCGTACGGTCAGATATTCTTGGGCAGCTGCGTTTTCAGACGGCCTGAAACCGTATTCCGCCGCCGTTTGCGCTTTCAACATCAGCGCGTGCAGCGCGCCCGCCGCGGGCAGGAAACGGATTTCCGCTGCCGCGCGCAAAGATTTCTGTTTGTGCAGCAGCTCCGACGCTTCGGAAAATGTCTGCCGGTGCGCCGCCAGATGCAGTGGCCTGCCTGACGCATCAAGCCACAGCAGCACGCCGTGGCCGTCGGACAAAGCGTCAAGCTGCCGCACCAGCGCATCGGATAATCCGGCCGGCGGCAGGCGGGGATGCAGCAGCTTGTCCGCCTGCTGCGCCAGCGTTTCCCGTCCCAAATCCGCGGCGGCGGTTTCCAGATAGTCTGCCAGCGCCAGCACGTCGCTCATCGCGCGGTGGCGCTGCGCGGCGGCAATGCCGTGGCGTTCGATAATGCTCTCGAGGCTGTGTTTGAAAAACTGCGGGTAGAGGCGGAGGGAAAGCTGCACCGTACACAGCGTCGGCACGGCAAAATGCAGGCCGCAGCGGGCAAATTCGCGGCGCAGGAAGGTGTAGTCGAATTTGCTGTTGTGCGCCAGCAGCACGCAGCCGCGCAGCAGTGGCAAGAGCTCGTCCGCCAGCTCGGTAAAGGGCGGCGCGTCGGCCACCATGTTGTCGTCGATACCCGTCAGAGCGGCGACAAAGGTGGGGATGCCGCGCTGCGGATTAACCAGATGCGTATAGCGCGTTACGCCGCCACCGTCGAAACGCAGCAGGGCGATTTCCGTGATGCGGTCGCTGTCGGCATTGCCGCCCGTGGTTTCCAAATCGATTACCACCGTAGGCCGCCCGAATGCCGCCAAAATCTCCGCCAAAGTGCGCCAGCGCAAAGAATCCGTTATCAAAATTCCGTTACCGTTCAAGAAAAAGGCGGCATTTTACCGCTGTGTCGGAAAATTTTCAGCAAGAATGCTTGACAGCCCTGATGCCACTCCATATAATTCACATCTTTCTCGCACCCGTAGCTCAGTTGGATAGAGTATCTGGCTACGAACCAGAGGGTCGGGCGTTCGAATCGCTCCGGGTGCGCCAGAAGACTACGCGCCCATCGTCTAGCGGTTAGGACATCGCCCTTTCACGGCGGTAACCGGGGTTCGATTCCCCGTGGGCGTGCCAGCATTCCGAAAGCCCTGCAAGAAATTGCGGGGCTTTCTTTTTATTGTCCGGCAGCTGTGCCGTTTGTTTTGGCAGAGGCCGTCTGAAAACCGCAAAGGCTTTCAGACGGCCTTTTTGCATGAGAAAAGTCGGCCGCGTGTTTAGATGGGACGGTATCCGAGTTGTGCTATCGGCTTTTGCGGCAGTTTTCAGACGGCCTCTGTATTGCTTTACAGGTAGACGAACACCAATGCCGGAGCGGCGGGGTGGAGCAGGCTGCCGCAGGCGTCGGCATCAAGATGGAAATGGCCGCACATCTGCCCGCCGTTGTCGAAAAAAATATGGGGCTGTCCTAGGGGCTGTTGACATTCAATTTTTCACAGTATCATACAGATATGACCAGATATACCCTATCCGATGCCCAGTGGGCAGCCATCGAACCGCTTTGTCCGGG
>NZ_JBKGTW010000085.1:0-4920 GCF_046546535.1 Neisseria sp. WLZKY-1 | reverse complement strand
TTTCAGACGGCCTTTTCAGACGGCCTTTTCAGACGGCCTTTTCAGACGGCCTTTTCAGACGGCCTTTTCAGACGGCCTTTTCAGACGGCCTTTTCAGACGGCCGCACAGAAAAAAGGCAGACAAATTGTCTGCCTTTCTAATGCCGCGCGGCTACTCAGTCGAGGTGGCCGTAGGCGAGGTCTTCGGCCAGGCCAAACCAGTCGGCAAAGCGCATTTTCTGCCGGCGCGAGCAGACGGTTTCGCCCAGATAGATGGTGTCGAGCGGGCTGTCGAGCATTTGGACGTAGAATTCGAGCAGGGTTTCTTTCTGCCAGAAGAATTGGATGGGGGCGAGGGAGAGTTTCATGGGTGTTCCTTGTTCGTTTTAACAGAGTTGAAGATGTTGCCTTCGGGCTTTATTTCAGCCGTTTTTCGGGTAATCCCGCTTATAGTCTTCCAACGTATAACGCTGCGGCATGCCGTTGCGGCCATGCCATTGGGCGGCATCGTCGTCATAGTCGTAGGTAAAACTGCGCCGCCGCACAATCATCTGGCTGATTTGAAACAGCAGCCTGCCCGCCAGCCAAAAGACGGTTGCCCACCACGCACTGCCGTTTACCCAAGTCAGCAGTATTATGGATAAATACACCACGCCCGCTATCGAACAGGCATCTGCCAAGTTATACAGCGCGTAGGCGGCGGGACTGCACTTTCGGTAGCCTATTCGTTCTACCTCGCTGTCCCACACCGGATTGAACAACATGATTTTTCCCGAAGCAAACATAAGGTTCCCTCTCGTTACCCAGCATTTCAACATACAGGGCTACGCCTCTTGTGTGCAGTAATAGCCTGTTTCCGTGCTCCTGCTACCGCGATGCAGTCGGCGCAGCGTTTGCCGCTGTTGAACTCGTTGATGCTTTCGACCAGTTCTTTTTCGGTGTTCATGACGAAGGGGCCGTAGGCGGCGACGGGTTCGTCGATGGGCACGCCGGAGAGGAGCAGGATTTCGGCTTTGCCGCTGCCGCTGTTGCGGATTTCCCCTTCTTCGCGCTCGAACACGGCAAGCTGGGTCGGCTGCATGGCGGCTTCGCCGTTGAGTTCGATTTCGCCGTGGCGCACGACGATGGCGAGGTTGTGCGTGGCGGGAACGGCGATGGTTGTTTCCGCGCCTTCGTTCACGGTGACATCCCACACGTTCAGCTCGGTGAAGGTGTCGGCCGCGCCGCGTCTGCCTTGGTATTCGCCGGCAATCACGCGCACGCTGGATGCGTCGTTGGCCACAACGGGAATTTCCGCAGCGGGCAGGTGCTGGTAGCGCAGAGTGTCGCGTTCGGCCAGCTCTGCGGCGTTCAGATCGCGGGTTTTGGCGATGGCGGCCAGTTCGTTGATGCGGTCGAGTTCGGGGATTCTCATAATCCGTTCCTTTCTGTTTTGTTTGTGAAGAATATTGGTAAAACTGCTTCTGTCGCGTATTATATGGGTATCGTTTTTTTAAATAGGTACACACATTTTTTATACTGTGGAGAATGATGATGAACGACGCCGCAAACGCTTCGCACTGCCCCGTCAACACCACTCTGGAAATCATCGGCGGCAAATGGAAAGTGCTGATTCTTTACCACCTTCTTCCCGAAACCCGCCGCTTCAACGAATTGCAGCGCCTGCTGCCTGACATCACGCAGCGAATGCTGACTTTGCAGCTGCGCGAACTCGAAGGCGCGGGCATCGTCCACCGCGAGGTCTATCCGCAGGTGCCGCCGAAAGTCGAATACTCGCTCACCGCTTTCGGCCGCACGCTCACGCCCGTGATACAGGCGATGCACGAATGGGGTCGGACCTACGAATCCGAGTGCGCCAAATACCGCCAAACGGCTGGCGAGGCGCAGTAAAGGCCGTCTGAAACCCGCGCCGCCTGTGGTAGAATCGCCCGCTGCAAACAACAGGCCGCCACATGGGGAACGGCCGTCTGAAAAAGGAAAAACCATGTGCCAGCTCCTTGGCATGAACTGCAACACGCCCACCGACATCGTCTTCTCCTTCGAAGGCTTCCGCAAACGCGGCGGCCTCACCGACCACCACGTCGACGGCTTCGGCATCGGCTTTTTCGAACAAAAAGGCGTGCGCCTCTTCCACGACGACAAACCCAGCGCCAATTCCCCCGTCGCCGACCTCGTCAAAGCCTACCAAATCAAATCCAAAAACGTCATCGCCCACATCCGCAAAGCCACCAGCGGCCGCACCACGCTGGCCAACACCCATCCCTTCGTGCGCGAAATGTGGGGCGGCTACTGGATGTTCGCCCACAACGGCCACCTGCAAGGCTTCGCTCCCGAGCAGGGCCGCTACTACCGCCCCGTCGGCGACACCGATTCCGAACGCGCCTTCTGCCACATCCTCGAACAGCTGCGCCGCCGCTTCGACGAGCGCCCCGACGACGGCACCCTCTTTGCCGCCGTGTCCGAACTCGTCAAAGACATCCGCCGCAGCGGCCTGTTCAACTTCATCCTTTCAGACGGCCGCGTCATGTTCGCCCACGCCAGCAGCCTGCTCTATTACATCATCCGCCAGGCGCCCTTCGGCGAAGCCCGCCTGCTCGACGACGACGTTTCCGTCGACTTCTCCGCCGTCACCACCCCCGACGACCGCGTCGCCGTCATCGCCACCCTGCCGCTCACCGAAAACGAACGCTGGACACAGCTGGCCTGCGACGAACTCCTTATGTTCCACGACGGCGCCGTTGCGGGCTGCGACTGCCCCGACACGCCGCGCTACCTTAGCACCGAAGAAGGGCTGGCCATCGCCCGCGCTGTCGGCGCCTCCCTGTGAGAACCAACCATGAAATGCCCCTTCTGCCAACACCCCGACACCCAGGTCAGCGACTCGCGCACCACCGACGAAGGCAACTGCGTACGCCGCCGCCGCCGCTGCCCGGAGTGCGACAAACGCTTCGTCACCATCGAAACCCTGGAAATGCGCCTGCCCGACATCGTCAAAAGCAACGGCGCGCGCGTCCCCTACAACGCGCACAAACTGCGCACCAGCCTCGAACGCGCCCTGCACAAACGCCCCTTCGACAACGAAGACGTCGACGACCTCGTCGCCAGCATCGAAGGCCGCCTCTACCGCCTTGGCCAAAAAGAAGTCTCCTCGCGCACGGTCGGCGAAATGGCGATGGACGTTCTGCTCGCCACCGACCAAGTCGCCTACGTGCGCTTCGCCTCCGTCTACAAAAGCTTCAAAGACGTTTCCGAATTCACCCAGGCCATCGCCACCCTGCCCGAGCAGCGGGAAGACGCATAAACCGCCGCAGCCCGAAGGCCGTCTGAAAACAGAAAAACTAAAACAGGCCGTCTGAAAGCACAAACCGCACCGCAACCCTTACCCCGCGCAGCCTAGGAGCTGCTGACAATCAGCCTTGCGGCGGTATTTTTGGTAAAAATCCGCGCCTGCTGCGTCAAAAATGCTCGCAAGATATCCAATCTTGCTGTGCTTTTTTCCTTGCATCCGCGAATTTTTCCGCAAAAAACCGCTTCGCAAGCTGAATGTCAACAGCTCCGGCAGCGCACCCTCCAACCGACCCGTTCCCCAGAAAGGAAAAACCATGTTCTTCGACAAAATCCAAGCCGCACCCGCCGACCCCATCCTCGGACTGGGCGAAGCCTTCAAAGCCGAAACCCGCCCCGAAAAAGTCAACCTCGGCATCGGCGTCTACAAAGACGCATCGGGCAACACCCCCGTACTCAAATCCGTCAAAGCCGCCGAAACCCGCCTCTTGGCCGACGAAAAAAGCAAAAACTACCTCACCATCGACGGCGTCGCCGCCTACAACGCCGAAACGCAAAAACTCCTCTTCGGCGAAAACAGCGAAATCATCGCCGCCCGCCGCGCCAAAACCGCGCAGAGCCTCGGCGGCACCGGCGCGCTGCGCGTCGCCGCAGAATTCATCAAACGCCAAACCGGCGCGAAAAACGTCTGGATTTCCGCTCCCACCTGGCCCAACCACAACGCCATCTTCCAAGCCGTCGGCATCAACATCCGCGACTACCGCTACTACGACAAAACCGCCCACGCCCTCGACTGGGACGGCCTGATTGCCGACCTCTCCCAAGCCCAAGCAGGCGACGTCGTCCTCCTGCACGGCTGCTGCCACAACCCCACCGGCATCGACCCCACCCCCGAACAATGGGACACCCTCGCCAAAATGTCCGCCGAAAAAGGCTGGCTACCCCTCTTCGACTTCGCCTACCAAGGCTTTGCCAACGGCCTCGAACAAGACGCCTACGGCCTGCGCGCCTTCGCCAAACTGAACAAAGAACTGCTCGTCGCCAGCTCCTACTCGAAAAACTTCGGCATGTATAACGAGCGCGTCGGCGCCTTCACCGTCGTCGCCGCCGACGAAGAAACCGCCAACCGCGCCTTCAGCCAGGTCAAAACCATCATCCGCACCCTCTACTCCAACCCCGCCTCCCACGGCGGCAACACCATCGCCCTCGTCCTGCAAGACCCCGAACTCAAAGCGCAATGGATAGCCGAACTCGACGAAATGCGCGCGCGCATCAAAGAAATGCGGCAGAAATTCGTCGACCTGCTCAAAGAGAAAGGCGCGAAACAGGACTTCGGCTTCATCATCGAACAAAACGGCATGTTCTCCTTCTCCGGCCTCAGCCCAGAACAGGTCGACCGCCTGAAAGACGAGTTCGCCATCTACGCCGTACGCAGCGGCCGCATCAACGTCGCAGGCATCACCGCCGACAACATCGGCTACCTGTGTGAGAGCATCGTCAAAGTCCTGTAATCCCCGCCCGAGCGGCAAAAAGGCCGTCTGAAAAACCTGCGAAGCAGGTTTTTCAGACGGCCTTTTCAGACGGCCTTTTCAGACGGCCTTTTCAGACGGCCTTTTCAGACGGCCTTTTCAGACGGCCTTTTCAGACGGCCTTTTC
>NZ_JBKGTW010000084.1:0-4949 GCF_046546535.1 Neisseria sp. WLZKY-1 | reverse complement strand
GGCCACCCATTTCAGACGGCCACCCATTTCAGACGGCCACCCATTTCAGACGGCCACCCATTTCAGACGGCCACCCATTTCAGACGGCCACCCATTTCAGACGGCCACCCATTTCAGACGTCTGCGGGTCTTTGCACGACAGCACTTCATGCAGGATAACCGCGTATTCCGCGCCGCCGTCTTGCGTTTCGGTGACGCGGTGCAGGTATTCGAGCAGGAAACGGCTGCGCTCCTGCGGCGGCACTTCGCGCCCGTCGCTGCCGAAAAGGCAGAACAGCAGGTCGTATTTTTGCAGCGTGCCGTTGATATATTGTTCGAGTAACAGATTGGTCTGGTCGAAATCCATTGTTTTCTTTATGTGCTTTATCGGTTTGAGGCCGTCTGAAAACGGGAAAACGGCTTTCAGACGGCCTCAAACCGTTTACCACAAGGCCAGGGCGGTCAGGCAGATTTCGCGCTGGCCGTTTTGCGGGGCGACGGTGCGCTGCGGCAGCTCGAGAATGTAGGGCACGCCGCTACGCTCGGCGTCGAGGACGCGGCGGCACAGGAGGCCGGCGAGGCGGTCTTTCGGCGTGCCGGCGGGGTAGTCGCGGTAGGAGATGATGTGTTTGTCGGCCGCGGGGGCTTCTTCTTCAAAGCGTTTCGCCAGCATTTCGCCGGTTTTGGCATAGGCTTTCCAGGCGATGTGCTGCACGGGCATGCCGTCTTGGTATGCCTGTAAATAAGCGGGTTCGTCGCCGCCCTGCACGGGGCGGTGCTCCGTGCTGTCGCCGCTGTCGCGCGGGGCCGCGGCGGGCGGCGCGTGGTCGACGGGGGCGGGGTAGACGACGGCATCGCTCGGCCAGTGCCACACGCATTGCGATACGGTGAGGCCGAAGGGGGCAACGGAGGCGGTGCGCAGTGGCGGCACGCGCAGGCGGCCGCGCAGCAGGGCGGGGATGCGCCATTCGTATGCGCCGCCGTTTTGGCCGATGCGCCAGGGCTGCCAGATGTTTTCAGACGGCCTTTGCGCCAGATAGTCGTCTTCACTGCACAGCCAGAGGAAACGGCTGCGGCCGCCTCCGCCCGCCGTCAGGCACAGCACGGCGTCTTGTCCCGCAAACACTTCCTGCGGCATGGCGACGTCGATTTGCAGGGCGAGGAGCTGGCGCAGGTTGAGGAGGACGCCGACGGCGAGAAAGCCCAGCAGCCAGAAGGCGGCGACGTAGGCGAGGTTGACCTGGTAGTTGACGCCGACCAGCCACAGCAGGACGACGACGACAAGCAGGCCGGCGCCCGGCCGCGTCGGGCGGCAGCGGATGGCGGCGAGGGTGGGCGAGCGGCTGACGGAGGCCGCTTGAATGGGTTTACTGAACGGCCACATGGCTGAGGATGCCTGCGAGGAGCTGGGCGGCGCTTGCGCCCTGCTGCACGGGCTGCAAACGGTGGTTGGTGACGGCAATCCACACGGCTTTGATGTCGTCGGGCAGCACATGGCCGCGCCCGTGCATAAACGCCCAGGCTTTGGCGGCCTTGACTACGGCCAGTCCCGCGCGTGGGGACAGGCCGGTAACAAACTGCCCGGGTCGGCGTGTGGCTTCCACGAGGCGGTAGACATAGTCGGCGGCGGCTTGGGCGAAACGCACCTGCGCCGCCTGCTGCTGCCAGCCGCGCAGGGTTTCGGCGTTGGCCACTGCCTTCATCTGCGGCAGGGCGTTGCGGCGGTCGCCTTGGAAATACAGCGCTTTTTCCGCTTCGGGTGCGGGGTAGCCCATGCTCAGGCGCATCATGAAGCGGTCGAGCTGCGATTCGGGCAGGGGAAACGTGCCGAGCTGTTCGGTGGGATTCTGCGTGGCGACGACGATAAAGGGCTGCGGCAGGCGGTAGGTTTTGCCGTCGGCCGACACCTGCCGCTCTTCCATGGCTTCCAGAAGGGCGGATTGCAGCTTGGGCGAGGCGCGGTTGATTTCGTCGGCCAGCAGGAAGGAATGGAACACGGGGCCGGGATGGAACTCGAATTTGCCGTCGTTCGGGCGGTAGACGCTCACGCCCAAGAGGTCGGAGGGCATCATGTCGTTGGTGAACTGGACGCGGCGGTAACCCAGGCCCAGTACCGCCGCCAAACCGTGCGCCAGCGTGGTTTTGCCGACACCGGGCACGTCTTCGAGCAGGACGTGGCCGTCGGCGAGGATGCAGGCCATCAGTTGTTTCAAAACGGCTTCTTTGCCCAAAATCAGTTGGTTGAGCTGCGCCAATGCAGCCTGAATACTGTTCGTCATATCCGTAATGCGTTCAAACGTTTGCAAAAGGCGCGGATTGTAGCATGAAGGCCGTCTGAAACCCGTTTCAGACGGCCTCAAAATGCGGTTGCTTTTGTCAGATGGCTTTTTGAGATACGCATTTTGCGTTGGAAAGCCGTTTGATACAAAACGGACGGCCTGTTTTGTAAAGATATGCAATCTGCCGCTGAAAAAGCCCTCGGGGCGATTTCAGACGCTTGACAGTGTTTGGGGTGGTCTGTATAGTACGCAACTTCTGACGCGGGGTGGAGCAGCATGGTAGCTCGTCGGGCTCATAACCCGAAGGTCGTAGGTTCGAATCCTGCCCCCGCAACCAAATCCCAAAACCGCCTCGCAGCGGTTATTTTTTTACCCGCGTGAAAAGCGGCCGGCCAAAAGCCGCGTGCCGCCGTCTTGCGAAAGATTCCATCAGGCCGTCTGAAAACCACCAACGCCGTTTTCAGACGGCCTCTGTCAAACAACGGCCGTCTGAAAACACTTTACCGATTATGCTGATTTCCAATCCCGTCTTTTTACAGGAAGCGCCGCCGCGCAAGGTTGTGGCGGCGGTGCTGCTGGCGCTGTTGTGGTCGTCGCTGCCGCTGCTGGCCGAGCTGCCGATGGGGGTGACGGCCGTGTTCGGCGGTTTGCTGCTGCTGCGTTTTGCCTTGTTGCGCGCGGGCGTTGCCAGGCTGCCTTTGGCAGCCGTGGTGCTGCTGGCGGCGGGGGCGGGTTTGCTGGTGTGGCAGCAGCTGGGCACGGTAATCGGGCGCGACGGCGGCATTTCCTTTCTGCTGTTGATGGTGATGTTGAAGTCTTTTGAGGGCAGTACGATGCGCGACTGGCAAGTGCTGCTGCTGGCGATGCTGTTTTTAATCGGCTCGGCGGTGCTGTTCAGGCAGACGCTGCTGACGGGCGTGTGGCTGCTGGCGGCGCTGCTGGCGGTGGGGCTGTGTTTTGCCGTGTTATGCGGACTGGATGCGCGCAGCGCGTTGAAACAGGGTTTGCTGGCATTCGGTCTGACGCTGCCGCTGGCGGCCGTGTTGTTTGTCGTGATGCCGCGCCGCAGCGAGCCTTTGTGGAGTATTTCCCAGCAGCAGGAGCGGGCGAAGACGGGTTTGTCGGATACGATGCAGCCGGGCAGCATCGGCAATCTGGTGCAGAGCGACGAGCTGGTGGCGAATGTGACGTTTTCAGACGGCCTCAAACCGGGTGCGGAGCGGCTGTATTGGCGTGCCATTGTGATGGCGGATTTCGACGGTCAGACATGGCGTGCCATGCCGGATTTCGAGGAGGTGAGCGCGCCCGGGATTTCAGACGGCCTCAAGTTGTCGTATCAGATGATTTTGCGCGATCAGAAAGGCGTTGTGCCTGCGTTGGATTATCCCGTCGTGCGCGAAGGCTCGGGCATGAGCGTGCGTTTGGGCGATGTGGTGCGCGTGCGCAGCAGGGAAGGGTTGCGCCGTATCGAATTGCAGTCGCGCGCCGACGGGATGCTGCCGCAGAAATTGAAGGAATTTGAAAAAAAACTGTATATGCGTCTGCCGCATTCGGGCAATTTCCGCACGCGCCGCCTGGCGCAGACACTGGCGCAGCAAAGCCGTTCGGTCGGAGAGTTTTCGCAGAAGGTGTTGGACTATTACCGTAATGGACGGTTTGCGTATACCTTGCAGCCGCCTCTGTATCGGGGAGCCGACAGCATCGACAGTTTTATATTCGAGGGCAGGCAGGGTTTTTGCGAACATTACGCGCAAAGCTATGTGGTGATGATGCGTGCCGCAGGCGTGCCCGCGCGGGTGGTGACCGGCTATCTCGGAGCGGATTATCAGGAAAACGGCAATTTTTGGCAGATACGCAGCAAAAACGCCCATGCGTGGGCGGAAATCTGGTTGGAGGGCGAACAGGCCTGGTTGCGCGTCGACCCGACGGCTGCGGTGTCCGAGCAACGCGTGACCTTGGGTTTGAACGAGGCGCTGCCAGAAAGCGAGCGGGCGATGGTTGCCGGAAACCATAACGGAAAAATGTGGGGCGGCTGGCTGGAAAGCGGCCAGTTTTACTGGCAGCAGTGGGTAGTGAATTATGACGAAAGCAGCCAAAACAATCTGTTCACCGGGCTGGGGCTGGGACGTTTCCGATTCGGTACGGCTTTGCTGGCGGGCATTGTCGGCATTTTCGCGGCCTTGCTGCCCGTGGTTTGGTGGTGGAGAAGAGGCCGTTTGAAAGAGCGCGAACCGCTGGCCGAAGGCTTTGCGCTGCTGAAAAGCATCTTTATCGGCGATGAAGA
The DNA here is from genome assembly GCF_046546535.1 of Neisseria sp. WLZKY-1. Taxonomy (NCBI): domain Bacteria; kingdom Pseudomonadati; phylum Pseudomonadota; class Betaproteobacteria; order Neisseriales; family Neisseriaceae; genus Neisseria; species Neisseria sp. WLZKY-1. Next base: position 407 of record NZ_JBKGTW010000084.1, on the reverse strand, counting down.
TGAAACAGCCGCAGCCGTTACCGCCTCCGAGCTGATCGAAATGTTGCGGCAAAACGGAGTGGAAGACCGGGAATTGCAAGACTTGCTGCGGCAATATGAGGACTGGCAGTTTGCCGCCGAAATCATGCCGGATAAAAGGACTCAGCGGGCGTGGTTTGGCCGGGCGGTTCGAATTGCACGGCGTTACAAACAATAGTGGTACGAGGTTTCGGTGGATGATGAAAAAACAAAATTTCTTTTCTGTTCATTGATATGACGAATTTGCTTTATTTTTTCCGTTTTTCCTGCTTGACTGAGGTTTGCCGGGTTCTGTATAGTTCACGTCTTCGCTGCTTTGACAGCGCTGTTCTTTAACAAAACGATTACCGATAAGTGTGAGTGCGCGAGCCTCACACTGCGACAAAAAC
>NZ_JBKGTW010000083.1:0-4998 GCF_046546535.1 Neisseria sp. WLZKY-1 | reverse complement strand
CCGCAAAAAGGGCATTTTTTGTGTTCAAAGGTTTTGACTCCGCTTAAAGTCTTGTAGCATAAGGCTTGCGGGGGTTTTGGGCAGTAAATTTGTTACTTACGCCTAATTTCGGTATGGATAAGTATCGGAATTAAATGTTTTGGTTGACATAGTCATATAGATTTTAAATTTTGATTAGGTTATTGAAAACATGGTTTAAATCCGAATATCCCGTCTCTATAATCCCCACCCGTGAAAATGGGTAGGAAACCGTTCCTCAGAGTCGGATTTCCGCACCGCATTAAGAAAAAAGTCTGTTATTTGTTAAGGAAGTTAAGAATGTCTACATTTCCCCAACTGTCAAACATCCGTGACATACGGAAAAAACTCGGCCTGAACCAAAGCGAATTCTGGAGCAAAATCGGTGTTACCCAATCCGGCGGTTCGCGCTACGAATCCGGCCGCAATATGCCCAAGCCCGTGCGTGAGCTGCTGCGCCTGGTGCACATCGAACGTGTCGATTTGGAAAAAGTAAACGGCCGCGACTACCACCTGCTCAAGCTGCTTAAAGAACAGGAAGCCGAAACCTACCACCGCCTGCTCAAACAACTCGAAAAAACAGAAAATCCCTGAAACAGCGATTATCCACTTCCCAAACTCCTATCCCCAAGCGCCGCGCTGCTTGGGGATTGCTTTTTTCAGACGGCCTTTGCGCTATAATCCGCTGTTTTCAAATCAATACAGAAACCTACCATGCTCGACAAATACTCCCCCGCCGAAATCGAAACCAAACACTATCAAAACTGGGAAAAACAAGGCTATTTCGCCGCCAATTTCGCCCGCCCCGAAAGTTTCTCCATCCAGCTTCCCCCGCCCAATGTTACCGGCACGCTGCACATGGGGCACGCGTTTAACCAGACGATTATGGACGGCCTCACGCGCTATTACCGCATGAAAGGGTACAACACGGCTTGGATTCCGGGCACCGACCACGCGGGCATCGCCACGCAGATTGTGGTGGAGCGCCAGCTCGCCGCCGAGGGCGTGTCGCGCCACGATTTGGGACGCGAGGCGTTTTTGGAAAAAGTATGGGCGTGGAAAAACATCTCCGGCGGCACGATTACGCAGCAGATGCGCCGCGTCGGCTGCTCGGCCGACTGGCAGCGCGAGTATTTCACGATGGACGACGTGCGCGCCGAGACGGTTACCGAAGTATTCGTGCGCCTGTTTGAGCAGGGCTTGATTTACCGTGGCAAGCGGCTGGTGAACTGGGATCCCGTGCTCGGCACGGCGGTATCCGATTTGGAAGTGGAAAGCGTGGAAGAAGACGGCTCGATGTGGCACATCCGCTATCCGCTGGTTGATGGTTCAGACGGCCTTATCGTCGCCACCACCCGCCCCGAAACCATGCTGGGCGACGTGGCCGTGGCCGTGCATCCCGAAGACGAACGCTACGCGCGTTTTATCGGCAAAGAGCTGGTATTGCCGCTCACCGGCCGCACCATTCCCGTGATTGCCGACGAATATGTGGAAAAAGATTTCGGCACGGGCTGCGTGAAAATCACCCCCGCGCACGATTTCAACGACTACGAAGTGGGCAAACGCCACGACACCAAACTGGTAAACGTGTTTGATTTAAAAGCAAAAATCCTGAGCGATGCCGAAGTGTTCAACTACAAAGGCGAAGCGCAACCGGGTTTCAGGCTGCCTGAACAATACGCAGGCTTGGACCGCTTTGCCGCGCGCAAACAAATCGTTGCCGACCTGAAAGAACAGGGCTTTTTGCAGGAAATCAAACCGCACAAGCTGATGACGCCGAAAGGCGACCGTACAGGCTCAGTGATTGAACCGATGCTGACCAGCCAATGGTTTGTCGCCATGAATGCCAAGCCGCAGGGCATCGAGCCGAACAGCGAATACCGCGGCCTGAGTTTGGCGGAAAAGGCGAAAAAGGCGGTGGACAGCGGCGCGGTACGCTTCATCCCCGAAAACTGGGTCAATACCTATAACCAATGGATGAACAACATCCAAGACTGGTGTATCTCTCGCCAACTGTGGTGGGGGCATCAAATCCCCGCGTGGTATGACGGAGAAGGCAGGGTATATGTGGCGCAGGACGAGTTCGGCGCGTATTGGGATGCTTTTGCCGCCCGCTACGAAGCGCGCGAAAATGCAGGCATCGCAGACAACGGCGATTTGCACCTGATGGCGGATTTTATCCGCGTGGTGCAGAAGCTGGAAAGTTTGGAACTGCCCGTTGATAATTTGCAAGCCGAGTTGGCGGAAGAAAAAGCCCGCGCGGTTAAGCAGGCGCAGGCCGCAGGCATACGCCTCACGCGCGACGAAGACGTGCTGGACACATGGTTCTCCTCCGCGCTCGTGCCGTTCTCCACGCTCGGCTGGCCGTCTGAAACCGACGAACTCAAAGCCTTCCTGCCGTCCAACGTCTTGGTAACCGGCTACGAAATCATCTTCTTCTGGGTGGCGCGCATGATTATGATGACCACCCACTTCACCGGCAAAGTACCGTTTAAAGACGTGTACATCCACGGCATCGTGCGCGACCACGAAGGCAAAAAAATGTCCAAGTCCGAAGGCAACGTCATCGACCCCGTGGACTTGATTGACGGCATCGACTTGGAAAAACTGCTTATCAAACGCACCACCGGCCTGCGCAAGCCCGAAACCGCCCCCGCCGTGAAAAAAACCACCGAAAAACTGTTTCCCGAAGGCATTCCTGCCATGGGCGCAGACGCATTGCGTTTCACCATGGCCAGCTACGCCAGCCTCGGCCGCAGCGTAAACTTCGACTTCAAACGCGCCGAAGGCTACCGCAACTTCTGCAACAAATTATGGAACGCCACCAACTTCGTCTTGATGAACACCGAAAACCAAGACTGCGGCCAAGACGAAATGCAGCCTTTGGCATTTACCTTTGCCGACCAGTGGATTATCGGCAAACTCCAACAAACCGAAGCCGCCGTAGCCGAAGCCTTTGAAACCTACCGCTTCGACCTCGCCGCGCAAACCCTGTACGAATTCGTGTGGAACGAATACTGCGACTGGTACATCGAGCTTGCCAAAGTGCAAATCCAAACCGGCTGCCCCACCACCCAACGCACCACCCGCCGCACCCTCGTGCGCGTACTCGAAGCCATCCTGCGCCTCATGCACCCCATCATGCCCTTCATCACCGAAGAGTTGTGGCAAACCGTCGCCCCGCTCGCCAACGCCAAACACAGCGACAGCATCATGCTCGCCGCCTACCCCGAAGCCGACCCGGAGAAAATCGCCCCCGCCGCCTTCAACAAAATGGGCAGCCTGAAAGAACTGACCGAAGAAGTGCGCAAACTGCGCGGCGAAATGGGCATCGCCCCCAATGTCAAAGCCCCGCTGTTTATCGAAGGCGGCAGCGAACTGGCCGACCTGCTCAAATACCTGCCCGCCCTCACCCGCCTCACCGAAGCCAAGCTGGTAGAAAAACTGCCCGAAGCCGAAGACGCCCCCGTCGCCGTGTGCAACGGCGCACGCCTGATGCTCAAAGTGGAAATCGACAAAGCCGCCGAAACCGCGCGTTTGAGCAAAGAAGCCGAAAAACTGCAAAAAGCACTCGACAAACTCAACGCCAAACTTTCCAAACCCGGCTACACCGACAAAGCCCCCGCGCATCTGGTGGAGAAGGATAAGGCGGATTTGGCGGAGTTGGTGGATAAGATGGGGAAAGTGGAAGGGCAGTTGGCGAAGTTGAAAGGGTAGTATTGTTTGGTTGTAAGAAAGGCAGCCTGAAAACGGCAGAGTGGTTTTCAGGCTGCTTTTATTGCATGATTAGTCATTAGAATAATTAATTGTCCATTCATTCAGTAACACTTTATAATGGCGGTTTAGACATCTTGATGTACAGTAAGGCTCTTTACTCAAATGAACACAAAAAATATTCTTGTTGATGCTAGCAATTGCGTGTACACATCTGCTGATTTAACAATTTCTACAGGTTATCAAATCAATGATAGCAATATGCGCATTAATGTGTCATTTATTAAGCATGTCCCTACGCCAATTCTTTCACCTGATGGCCAAGGATATGGAGAGATGAAACCTATGCGTGTAGCTAATATTGATTTAGATATTCAAGCTGCAAGAATACTAATTGACACATTAAGTATGCTTATTTCTGATGCAGAACAATAGAAGGTGAAGAACATGATAACTTTTTTTCATCTGGACAATACTTATTTAGCGCATAAAGAAATAAATAATAGCTTTCAAACTCCTATCATTTCTTATTGCGAGAAAACAATATCATCTTACCAATTATCATTCTTGAACTATAACTATGACTTCACGATTGAGGAAATGAGAGAAAGAATGACAGGAGAAACTATTTTGCCTAAACACATTGAAACTGCAGAAGAAGTTCACAACTGGATTATGAGTTTAAGCAAAGATGCCTAACACTATTAGTTTTTCTAATTATTTTCTACAATTTCTAAAACAAGATTATCCACAACTCCCATCAGCAGAACAAAAGATAATTAGTCAATTTATTGCAGATTATCGCAATTACGGTTTTACTGCACCACCTTTGTGCGGACGTAATAAATCATCTGCGGCTGTTTCTGATGATAATAAACGTAATTTCGCTTTAGAATATGGGTTATGGCATTACCATATCGGTATTCCTAGTTACGAAACGGAAAATAGATTAATGGGAGATTGGACTTCTGTGAAAATAGTAAATTATATGAATAGGGATACAACAAGAAATAAAAAAGGAAAATGTAAGGCCAATATTAAATTAGTTAGCATTGCATCTCATCCACCTTTTATTATTCCAAACTTATCTCACATAACAGGAGAAACATTCCCAAAAACATGAAATAAATTATGTATTCAATAAACCTAGGGTCTGTTGACATTCAAGCCAGCCTTAAAACCGTAGCAGCCAGATAAATGTTGGCAGCAAAAGATTCATCCGTCTTTTCACAACGCATCGCAATCTTTTTAAACTCCTTTATCCGG
>NZ_JBKGTW010000082.1:0-5279 GCF_046546535.1 Neisseria sp. WLZKY-1 | reverse complement strand
TGAAACGACTCAGCGCCGATGATAGTGTGGATTCCCATGTGAAAGTAGGTCACTGCCAGACACTTATTCCGAACCCCCGCAAAAAGCGGGGGTTTTTGTTTGTTGATACCGGAGTAAGGATTCGTGCCTGTTTGTTTGTGTCAGAGTAGGGATTTGAGGCTTTATCCCGGGTATGCGTCATTCGGGTCGGGTATGCATCATGGTGTAGGTTTCGGTCTGCTGCTATCTTTATCCTAAGCTTCTTCTGTCGGATAAAACAGAATGTTGCTCCGGGAAAATGCTTGCCGATTCGGCAGTTTTTAATTATGATATCCGTTCTTGATTGTGCCGGCCCGTCCGGTGTGTGTGTCGGAACATTATTTCGGTTGTGTGCAAAAAGAAACCGGAATGGTGTGCCACTTATGTGTCAGAAAGGAAAATTATGATGAAGAAAATCCTGTTCGGATTGGCAGCCTATGCGCTGGCGGCTCTGGCCGCCGCTGCGGTCAATATCAATACGGCAACGGTGGAGGAGTTGAAAACCCTGCCGGGAATCGGCCCGGCCAAAGCCCAGGCCATTGCCGACTACCGTAAGGAAAACGGCAGTTTCAAATCGGTGGAGGATTTGAAAAAGGTCAAAGGTATCGGCGAGGGTATCTTCGGCAAGCTGAAAGACGAGGCTACCGTCGGCAATGCTCCCGCTGACAAAGCTGCCAAACCCGCCGCTCCTGCCGCTCCCGCCAAAAAGTAGCCGGGAAAATCCGTATCCGCAGCCGCCGATTTTGATATTCGGCGGCTTGTCCTTTTACGGATCAGGAAACCGTGGGTTGGCGCAGTTGTTCGATTGTGGCTCTTTCGCAAAAGTATAGTGAGCCAACACAAAAATACGGTGTTGCTGTGCCTTAGCTTGAAGAGGACGGTTTTCTACGGTATGGAAATGCCGAGAAAACCAGCCCCATATTATCCATGCTGTCTGTAGTGTGCTGCTTTGTATCTTTATTGTGCTGACTCACTAAATAGTCTAAAAACAAAATGCTGCTGTTTCTGTATGTTACAATGGCAAGATGGTCGCTTGTGCGGTAATGCTTGTAAGAAGTGGTTTTGGTTTGGTGTAAAGGTTTTGCAATACCTGTTTGCATATAGATTATGGGGCAGCGTAGAGAAGCGGAACTTAGGCAGCTCCGTATTGCGAGTCAGGACTTTTCAGACCGAAAATCAAGGTTAGGGCTGGGATAGAGTTGAAGGCGATTTTGCTTACATGGGCTGAAAGACGCCAGCCAACAGATTGGAGATGGCTGATTTTTTATCATGCGTCTGCCGAAAAAATTAATTGGGGATGCCCGAAAAACAGGCGTATCATTCGTCTGTTTTTTTGTAGGAGGCTCAAATGGCCAAAAAATTTCCCATTTATCCCAAACATCCCGAGCGTATTTGCTGGGGGTGCGACAAGTATTGTTCGGCAGACGATTTGCAGTGCGGAAACGGCTGCGAGCGCATTCAGCATCCGCGCGAATTGGATGGGGACGAATGGTATAAAAAGGGTGATTGGAGCAATCTGCTGACCAAGGAGCAGCTCGCGGATTTGGGGCTGCTGTCTGCAACAATGCAGAAGGAGCAGACAAAAGAAGGAACGAAACCGCATATCAGATTGGCTGTTAAACAGGCGGGGTAGGGCGGTTTTAGGCGGCAAAAACAGGCGGCGTCCGTTTGTCGGCCGCTGTTTTTTTGCTCCCATTATGGGTGGAATTTTGCCGCGTGCCATCTACTCTTCGGATACAATCCGCCGCAGTTTTTAACCAATTAGTACAACAGGGGCCGTCTGAAAATGGAACACATCACCTTCAACCTTTGGCAAACCATACGCGCCGAAGTGGCGCAGGCTGCTATGGAAGAGCCAATGCTGGCCAGTTTCCTGCACATGACCGTCCTGCGGCACGACAGCTTGGAGCGCGTGCTGGCCTTTCATTTGTCGAGCAAACTCGCCAGCCCCACCATAGACTTGCGCATTCTTTACGAGCTGTATCTGCATGCTTTGGCAAGCGATCCCGAAATTGCCGAAGCGGTCGGCGCGGATATTGTCGCGTATTACGAGCGTGACCCCGCCTGCGACCAATACTGCCTGCCGCTGCTTTATTTCAAAGGTTTCCACGCCATTCAGGCACACCGCATCAACCACTGCCTGTGGCGCGAAGGCCGCAAAACACTGGCCTATTTCCTGCAAAACCGCGCATCCGAAGTGTTCGGCGTCGACATCCACCCCGCCGCCAAATTCGGGCGCGGTATCATGATCGACCACGGCACGGGCGTCGTGATCGGCGAAACTGCCGTGCTGGGCAACGACATTTCCATCCTGCACGGCGTTACCCTCGGCGGCTCGGGTAAAGAGGGGGGCGACCGCCATCCGAAAATCGGCGACGGCGTGATGATAGGCGCAAACGCCTCCGTGCTCGGCAACATCCGCGTCAACGAATGCGCCAAAATCGGCGCGGGCAGCGTCGTGGTGGCCGACGTGCCGCCGTTCACCACCGTGGTCGGCGTGCCCGCGAAAACCGTCGGCAACAAAAGCAAAGTCAAACCTTCGGCCGAAATGAACCAAAACTTCTTTGAAGAAGACCATCAGGACTTTTATATCTGACGCCCCGCCGTTTTTTCAGACGGCCTGCAAACTCGGCGGATTGTATTTGGAGTACAATCCGCCGCTTTCCGTTCCCAACACAAACAGGCCGTCTGAAAAGACGGTTTCCGGCCATGAAACACAACACCATCGAAAAATTCCGCAGCAAAACCGCCATAATCGGCATCGTCGGACTGGGCTACGTCGGCCTGCCGCTGGCGCTGCGCTACGCCGAGGCGGGTTTCCGCGTCCTCGGCTTCGACATCGACCCCGCCAAAGTCGATAAGCTCAACGGAGGCTGCAGCTATATCGAACACATCTCCGCCGCCAAAATCGCCATCGCCGTTTCAGACGGCCTCTTCTCCGCCACCACCGATTTCTCCCGCATCGGCGAAGTAGAAGCCGTGATTTTGTGCGTACCCACCCCGCTCAACAAATACCGCGAACCGGACATGAGCTTCGTTATCGACACCACCGACGCGGTCAAACCCTACCTGCGCGCCGGACAAGTATTGTCGCTCGAATCCACCACCTACCCCGGCACTACCGAAGAAGAGCTGCTGCCGCGCGTGGAAGAAGGCGGCCTGAAAGTCGGCGAAAACGTGTTCCTCGTGTACTCGCCCGAACGCGAAGACCCGGGCAACCCCGATTTTGAAACCCGCACCATCCCCAAAGTCATCGGCGGCCACACCCCTGCCTGCTTGGAAGTCGGCCTCGCGCTTTATCAGCCCGCCATCGACAAAGTTGTACCCGTCAGCTCCACCAAAGCGGCCGAACTCACCAAACTTCTGGAAAACATCCACCGCGCCGTCAACATCGGTTTGGTCAACGAGATGAAAATCGTGGCCGACAAAATGGACATTGACATTCACGAAGTCATCAACGCCGCCGCCACCAAACCCTTCGGCTTCGTCGCCTACTATCCCGGCCCCGGCTTGGGCGGCCACTGCATCCCCATCGACCCCTTCTACCTCACTTGGAAAGCCCGCGAATACGGCGTGAACACCCGCTTCATCGAACTGGCCGGCGAAGTCAACTCACATATGCCCGAATATGTGGTGAACAAAACCGTACTCGCGCTCAACGACCGCCAACGCGCCATCAAAGGCAGCAAAGTGCTGGTCTTGGGTATCGCCTACAAGAAAAACGTAGACGATATGCGCGAAAGCCCGTCGGTGCAAGTGATGGAACGCTTGCGCGATTTGGGCGCGGAGGTGTCGTATTCCGACCCGCATGTGCCCGTGTTCCCGAAAATGCGCGAGCATACGTTCGACCTGCAAAGCGTGCCGCTCACCGCCGAAACCGTGGCGGACTACGACTGCGTCATCCTCACCACCGACCACGACAAATTCGACTACGCGCTGCTGTTGGACAACGCCAAACTCATCATCGACACGCGCGGCAAATACGCAGGCCGCCGCGCCAACGTCGTCAAAGCATAGAGGCCGTCTGAAAATGTTCGAACCCGTAAAACACCAAACCATCACCGGCCGCAAAATCAAATTCGCCCTCGTCGGCTGCGGCCGCATTTCCAACAACCATTTCGGCTCGTTTGAAGTACACAAAGACGACTGCGAACTCGTGGCCGTATGCGACACCGACCCCGCCGCCCTTCAGACGGCCGTAGAGCACACCGGCGCGAAAGGCTATGCCGACTACGCGCAGATGCTCGCCGAAACCGACGCCGACATCATCGTACTCACCACTCCCTCCGGCCTGCATCCGCAGCAGGCTGTGGACGCGCTCGAAGCCGGTTTCCACGTTGTCACCGAAAAACCGATGGCCACCCGCCTTGCCGACGGCGAACGCATGGTGCAGGCCGCCGACAAAGCAGGCAAACGCCTCTTTGTCGTCAAACAAAACCGCCTCAACGCCACTCTGCAACTGTTGAAACGCGCCGTCGAAGAAAAACGCTTCGGCAAAATCTGCATGGTGCACCTCAACGTATTCTGGACGCGCCCGCAGTCGTATTACGACCAAGGCGGCTGGCGCGGCACATGGGAATTTGACGGCGGCGCATTCATGAACCAGGCCAGCCACTATGTCGATTTAATGGAATGGCTCATCGGCCCGGTTGAAGACGTACAGGCCATGATTTCCACCCACCGCGACATCGAAGCCGAAGACACCGGCGTGATGAACATCCGCTGGCGCAACGGCGCACTCGGCTCGATGGCCGTCACCATGTGCACCTACCCGAAAAACCTCGAAGGCTCGATTACCATCCTGGGCGAAACCGGCACGGTACGCATCGGCGGCATGGCCGTCAACGAAATCCAAGAATGGAATTTCGCCGACAGCCGCGACTACGACGAACAAGTCAAAGCCGCCAACTACGAAACTACCTCGGTTTACGGCTTCGGCCACCCGCTCTACTACAAAAACGTCATCGACGTGATGCGCGGCCAAGCCAAACCGGTTACCGACGGGCGCGAAGGCCTCAAATCGCTGGAACTGCTCATCGCCGCCTACCGCTCCGCCCGCGACAATAAAACCGTTTCCCTGCCCTTGGGTTATTGAACGCGGTTACTGAACGCGGCGCACATTAAAGAGGCCGTCTGAAAAAACCTGCGAAGCAGGTTTTTTCAGACGGCCTCAACCCTTTCAGACGGCCTCAACCCTTTCAGACGGCCTCAACCCTTTCAGACGGCCTCAACCCTTTCAGACGGCCTCAACCCTTTCAGAC
>NZ_JBKGTW010000081.1:0-5377 GCF_046546535.1 Neisseria sp. WLZKY-1 | reverse complement strand
AGTGCGAATGGCGTTTTAACAACAGTGAAATAAAAGTTCAAATTTCCATTTTGAAACAATTGGTAATAGATAATTTATCCTAGTTATCTAGGACAGCCCCAAACTTTTTCTGCCGGATAAAGGAGTTTAAAAAGATTGCGATGCGTTGTGAAAAGACGGATGAATCTTTTGCTGCCAACATTTATCTGGCTGCTACGGTTTTAAGGCTGGCTTGAGTGTCAACAGACCCTAATAATCCACGCGGATTTTACCCGCTTCGGATACATCGGCGATTTCGATGTCGAAATGCAGGGTCATGCCTGCGAGCGGGTGGTTGGCGTCGAGGGTGACGCGTTCGCTGCCGATTTCGCGGATGTAGAACACGCGCGCTCCGTCGCCCGTGTCGGCCTCTATCGCCATGCCTTCTTCCATCTGCGGCAATACCGAGGCGAGATAGGCTTTATCTACTTCGCGCACCAGATTGTCGTCGCGTTCGCCGTAGCCGTCGGCGGGGGCGACGGTGACGGCCAGCTTGTCGCCCGCCGCGCGGCCAAGCAGGGCTTGGTCGAGGCCGGGGATAATTTCGCCTGCGCCGGCGGTGTAGCGCAGGGGTTGGCCGTTTTCGCTTTGGTCGAGCAGGCGGCCGCTGCCGTCGGTGAGGGTGTAGAAGATGCCGACGCGGCGGCCTTTTTCGATGTTCACGGGTTGTCCTTTCGGTGGGGTTTTAAACGGTTTTCAAACGGCCTGCGCTTTACTTGGGCGTTTGGTCGTCTGAAAGCGGGGCGGGCGGGAAAATCAGGCGTTCGGTGAGCCTGTCCAATTCGCCCAGCAGTTTTTCGGCGCGCGGGCTGTTAATAATGACGACAACGGCCAGGGGCGGCGTGCCGTTGCCGCCCGTGTAATAGCCCGCCAGCGCGCGCACGTCTTTGAGCGTGCCCGTTTTCAGGCGCAGCGGCGCGCCGATGTGGCGGAAGCGGTTTTTCAGCGTGCCCTCGCCGCCTGCGACGGGCAGGGTGGCGGCGAAGGTGCGGCCGAAGGGGCTTTTGTAGGCGGCGGCGAGCATTTCGCCCATCATGCGGGCAGACACGCGCTCGCGCCGCGACAGGCCGGAGCCGTTTTCCAAAACCAGGGGCGCGGTGTCGATGCCTGCGAGCATGAATTGGACGCGCACGGCGGCATCGGGGTCTTGCGTGTCCCTGCCGCCGAAACGTTCGCCCAGCGTGAGGAAAACGGTGCGGGCAATGATGTTGTTGGAGTGTTTGTTCATGTCGGCGAGCACTTCGCCCAGCGGTTTGGATACGCGGCTAGCGAGGGTGCGGGCGGCGGGCGGGGTTTTGCCCTGCATCAGGCCGTCGGCGAGGCTGCCGCCGTTCTGCCGCCAGTGTGCGGCGAAGCTGCGCCAGGCAAATTCGGCCGCGCCGAGCATGTTGACGTAGATTTCGCGTCCGGCGCAGGCGGCGGGGGCGCGGCCTTCCACGGTAATCACGCCTTCGGCGTAGCGGCCGCGCAAAAAGCGCGAGGGTTGGGGACAGGGCGCGGGTGAGGGCGTAAAGACGGCGCGGCTGTCTACCAACACGTCGGGTAGGGGCGGATTGAGCGCGGGCGGGGCGGATGCGTTGGCGAGGGCGTAGCCGGGCGTGACGGCGGCCACTTTGTAGGCGAGCATCTGCGGGTCGGGTGCGGTGGTGAAGGCGCGGTGGGCGTCGTCGTCGAAACCGTCGGCGCTGCCGGTGTGCGGCCAGACGCTGCGGTCGAGCACCAGATGCCCGCCGATGCGGCGCACGCCCTTGTCGCGCAACTGCGCCTGCATTTCCAACAGGCCGTTTTGGTCGAACACGGGATCGCCGCTGCCGACCCAGTAGAGATCGCCGTCGAGCAGGCCGTCGGGGCGCAGCGGCGCGGCGGATTTGAATGCCGTCTGCCAGCGGAAATCCGCCCCCAGCGCGCGCAGGGCAGCGAAGGCAGTAACCAGCTTCATCGTCGAGGCGGGGTTGACCGGCACGTCGGCGCGGTGTTCGGCAATCACTTCGCCCGTTTGCAGATTGCGCACGTACACGGCGGCTTCGTCGGGACGCAGGCCGCCCAAATCGAGCGCGGCGGCAGGTAGAGAAAGGAAAAGAAGGAGAAGGGTAAAACGTTTTCGCATGGTTTTTTATCGCTTCGGGAAACGGAGAGGCCGTCTGAAACCTTTTCAGACGGCCTTGATGCGGCATTTAACGCCCGCGCAGGCGCAGCAGCATGCCCCACGCCAAAAGCAGCACCGCAGCGAAAAACAGCAGGCTCCACACGGGCAGCGGCACACCCAGCACATACTCGCGCACGCCGCAGTTGCCGAAGCCATCGACGACGAAGCGCCAGTAATCGAACAGCGGCCACTCTTTCAGGCGGAACGTCCACGGTGCGCCGCAGCTGGGCTGCTCTTCGGCGGGCAGGCTTTGCAGCCAGAGCTGGTAGCCCGCGACATACAGCCCCCACACCGCAGGTGCGCCGACCAAAAGCGCGGCGGCGGCGCGTCCGGCGGCTTTGGCTGTCGGCAGCAGCAGCGCGAGCGCCGAGGCGGCCAGCACCGCGAGCACCGCCACGCGCTGCAAAATGCACAGCGGACAGGGGTTCAGCCCCATCACATATTGGGCGAAAAACGAACCCGCCGCAGCGGCGGCGGAGAGCAGGAATACAACAAACAGAACGGTTCGGTAGGATTTCATGACAGGACAGACGGAAACGGACAAAACGGGCGGATTATACGCGATTCGGATAAAGAGGCCGCCTGAAACCTCGGATTCGGCTTTCAGACGGCCTTCGGGTGCAGGTATCCGGTCTGTACACTTTGGCGCAGGAGAGGGGCAGATGCGCTGGGATTGGCGGTTTCAGACGGCCTTTCGGATTTCAGGTTGATTTAAGGCCGCCTGAAACCCGTCGGGCAACAGCGTTGCCTCTCCCGCCGTTGCGGCAGCTTTCGCAGGACATCGGCGAAACGCAGTTCTGCGAACTGCCACCCCCACCCCGACTCTCCCCCGCGCAAGCGCAGGAGAGGGGTAGATGTGCGATGGGATTGGCGGTTTCAGACGGCCTACCATTTCCCCGTAAGGCCGATGCGGAACGTCCGTCCCAGTGCGGGCATGAAGGAGCGGCTGAAGGGGTCCATGTAGTAGCGGTTGGTGAGGTTGGTGCCGACGAGTTCGGCGGTGAATTTTTTGTTGATGCGGTAGCGGACGTAGGCATCGACAACGGTGGTGGCCGCCCAGCGCATATTGTCGGGGGATTCGTAGGTCAGGTTCGCATCGTAGTATTTGTTGGCGTCGCGGATAAAGTCGCGGAAGGCGGTGATGTAGTTTTTGTGGACGTCGTTGTGCCAGTGCAGGCGGGCGCCGAGGTCGAGTTTGCCGTTCAGCAGGCGGGTGCCCAGTTCGGCGTCGGCCGACCAGCGCGGCTGCTGCATGGAGACGAGATAGCCGTTGAAATCCATGCCGCCGGGGACGCATTGGGGTATTTCAACAGGGGTTTGCTGCCGCCCGATATCAGGTGGCCGGTAAGGGTGTGGTTTTCGACTTGGGCGGTGGCGTGGCAGACTTCGTTGCGGATGGTGCGGATGAGGCCGAGGCTGCCGTAGTAGCGGCCGCTGTCGAAGCGGGCGGAGATTTCCGCGCCGGTACGCAGCTGTTTGTCGTATTGCTCGAATTCGAGGTTGTCGTTGCGGTCGATGATGTTTTTGGTGGTGTTGCGGAAGTAGTTGATGCGGAAATCGGCTTTGCGCATTTTGGGGAAGAGGCCGGTGAGGTCGTTTTTGGCATAGAGCGCCTGCCCTTGTCGGGTGTTGAAGCGGCCGTCGGTATTGGGCAGGCTCTCGTCGAGACCGGGGCGGTTCGGCCGCGAGCCTTCTTTCCATCTGTCGTATTCGTTCGACCACGGTATGTCAAACCAGACGATGTCGCCCGGCACGCCGCCCGAGGAGTTGGTTTGGGAGTTGGTGCGCGTTGCCTAAACGGAAGCCTGCAAATCGATCCATGGATTTGCGGGCTTCTAGGTGTAGTCGATGTTGTAGGCGCGCTGTTTCACCCATGCCTGCGGCCATTCAGCGATTTTGTTGAGCACGCTGTAATCCTGCCGCTGAAGATGCGCGAGGGCATCACTTCACCGAAGGTGGTGTCGGTGTGGCGGATGCCTAGTTTGATGCTTTGGTTGCCCGGCAGGCGGAAGGTGGTTTTGCCCAGCTAGGATTTGGTTTCCAGCGAGGTGTTGGCCACTTCGCCGCCGGGGGTGTAGAAAATGCCGACAAGCGCAACATCGGGGCTGATCGAATCGCGTTCGGAGAGCAGGATTTCTATGTTTTTCTTGTTGTCGCGGGTGCGGTAGCCGTAGTGTTGTCCGCCTTTGGTGCCGGAAAATAATTGCCTTTTTTGCGGTAGGCGTAGGCAATCATGGCATCGAAGTTGTCTTGTTTGGCGGCGGCAGCAATGCGGAAGGCGTTGTCGTTACCGAATTTGTGTTTGCCGGAAAAACGCGGGTCGAGGCGGTCGGTGCCGTCGGCATAGAGCCGCCACATGCCGCCTGCGGCGTATTCGGGATTGGGCAGGGTGCGGTAATCGATGTTTTCGGCGTACACCGCTTTGTGCGGGCTGATGGAGTTGGTTGAGGTTTCGGTTTTGACTTCGAGGCCGTATTTCTGCCCTTCGGGCACGATGTCGTCGGCGTCGATGGTTTTCATCGCCACCGAGCCGCCGATGCCGCTTTTGGTGTCTCTGTTGAACGAAGGCCCTTTTTCGACATAGACGCTGCTGACGATATTGGGATCGACGTAGTTGCGGTTGCTCGCGCCCGCCAATCCACGCCAAACGGTAATCGCCTGCTCGGTGCCGTCGATGGTGACAGGAATGCGCCCCTGCCCCTGTACGCCGCGCACGTTGGGATCAAGCGCGCCGCTGTTGCGCGAATCGCCGCTGTACACGCCCGCCATGCCGCTGAAGAGGTCGGATACAGTGTTGCCTTTGAAGGTTTCAACTTCTTCCTTGCCTTTGTAGAGGTTGACAATGTCGCGCGAATAAACGCGGTCGCGGCCGGTTTCGTGGTTGTTGCGGTTGCCTTTGACGACAACGGTTTCGAGGGATGAGGATTCGACGGCGTCGGCGGCTTTCTGTCCCCCCGCAGCAAAGGCGTGGGATGTGTCCAAGAGGGCGATGCAGGCGGCGAGGGTTTTTAAACGGGCTTTGTCCATGAGATTGTCCTTGCAGAATCAACGGTTTTTAAATACGCGAATCAGTATGATTTATTTTTATCGGTGGATTATACTTAACTTAAGGCGTAAGTAACAAAATGGAGGCTATTTCGGAGAACATTCTCCCTAAGTAACAAAATGGAGGCTGAGCCTAAGATTTAATTGATAAATAATCCTTAATAAACC
>NZ_JBKGTW010000080.1:0-5447 GCF_046546535.1 Neisseria sp. WLZKY-1 | reverse complement strand
ACAAACAAAAACCCCCGCTTTTTGCGGGGGTTCGGAATAAGTGTCTGGCAGTGACCTACTTTCACATGGGAATCCACACTATCATCGGCGCTGAGTCGTTTCACGATCCTGTTCGGGATGGGAAGGCGTGGGACCAACTCGCTATGGCCGCCAGACGTAAACTGTCAAATTGGTAAAGCCGGACGGTTGTAAACCACCGTCAAATCAACTGTGATGAAAGTACCGGAACAAGTCCGATGTAAGCCTTATCTTAAAGGGCTCAAAGTCCTTCAAATGATAGAGTCAAGCCTCACGAGCAATTAGTACAGGTTAGCTGCACGCGTTACCGCGCTTCCACACCCTGCCTATCAACGTCCTGGTCTCGAACGACTCTTTAGGAGGATTAAATCCTCAGGGAAGTCTCATCTTCAGGCGAGTTTCGCGCTTAGATGCTTTCAGCGCTTATCTCTTCCGAACTTAGCTACCCGGCGATGCGACTGGCGTCACAACCGGTACACCAGAGGTTCGTCCACTCCGGTCCTCTCGTACTAGGAGCAGCCCCCGTCAAACTTCCAACGCCCACTGCAGATAGGGACCAAACTGTCTCACGACGTTTTAAACCCAGCTCACGTACCACTTTAAATGGCGAACAGCCATACCCTTGGGACCGACTACAGCCCCAGGATGTGATGAGCCGACATCGAGGTGCCAAACTCCGCCGTCGATATGAACTCTTGGGCGGAATCAGCCTGTTATCCCCGGAGTACCTTTTATCCGTTGAGCGATGGCCCTTCCATACAGAACCACCGGATCACTATGTCCTGCTTTCGCACCTGCTCGACTTGTCGGTCTCGCAGTTAAGCTACCTTTTGCCATTGCACTATCAGTCCGATTTCCGACCGGACCTAGGTAACCTTCGAACTCCTCCGTTACTCTTTGGGAGGAGACCGCCCCAGTCAAACTGCCTACCATGCACGGTCCCCGACCCGGATTACGGGTCTGGGTTAGAACCTCAAAGACACCAGGGTGGTATTTCAAGGACGGCTCCACAGAGACTGGCGTCTCTGCTTCTAAGCCTCCCACCTATCCTACACAAGTGACTTCAAAGTCCAATGCAAAGCTACAGTAAAGGTTCACGGGGTCTTTCCGTCTAGCAGCGGGTAGATTGCATCTTCACAACCACTTCAACTTCGCTGAGTCTCGGGAGGAGACAGTGTGGCCATCGTTACGCCATTCGTGCGGGTCGGAACTTACCCGACAAGGAATTTCGCTACCTTAGGACCGTTATAGTTACGGCCGCCGTTTACTGGGGCTTCGATCCGATGCTCTCACATCTTCAATTAACCTTCCAGCACCGGGCAGGCGTCACACCCTATACGTCCACTTTCGTGTTTGCAGAGTGCTGTGTTTTTAATAAACAGTCGCAGCCACCGATTCTCTGCGACCCTCCTATGCTTACGGAGCAAGTCCTTCACATTAGAGGGCATACCTTCTCCCGAAGTTACGGTATCAATTTGCCGAGTTCCTTCTCCCGAGTTCTCTCAAGCGCCTTAGAATTCTCATCCTGCCCACCTGTGTCGGTTTGCGGTACGGTTCTGATTCAACTGAAGCTTAGTGGCTTTTCCTGGAAGCGTGGTATTGGTTACTTCATGTCCGTAGACACTCGTCGTCACTTCTCGGTGTTATGAAGACCCGGATTTACCTAAGCCTTCCACCTACCGGCTTAAACAAACTATTCCAACAGTTTGCTAACCTAACCTTCTCCGTCCCCACATCGCATTGAATCAAAGTACGGGAATATTAACCCGTTTCCCATCGACTACGCATTTCTGCCTCGCCTTAGGGGCCGACTCACCCTACGCCGATGAACGTTGCGTAGGAAACCTTGGGCTTTCGGCGAGCGGGCTTTTCACCCGCTTTATCGCTACTCATGTCAACATTCGCACTTCTGATACCTCCAGCATCCCTTACGGGACACCTTCGCAGGCCTACAGAACGCTCCCCTACCATGCACTAAAAGTGCATCCGCAGCTTCGGTTACAGATTTGAGCCCCGTTACATCTTCCGCGCAGGACGACTCGACCAGTGAGCTATTACGCTTTCTTTAAATGATGGCTGCTTCTAAGCCAACATCCTGGCTGTCTGGGCCTTCCCACTTCGTTTACCACTTAATCTGTCATTTGGGACCTTAGCTGGCGGTCTGGGTTGTTTCCCTCTTGACACCGGACGTTAGCACCCGATGTCTGTCTCCCGAGGAACCACTTGATGGTATTCTTAGTTTGCCATGGGTTGGTAAGTCGCAATGACCCCCTAGCCATAACAGTGCTTTACCCCCATCAGTGTCTAGCTCGAGGCACTACCTAAATAGTTTTCGGGGAGAACCAGCTATCTCCGAGTTTGTTTAGCCTTTCACCCCTATCCACAGCTCATCCCCGCATTTTGCAACATGCGTGGGTTCGGTCCTCCAGTACCTGTTACGGCACCTTCAACCTGGCCATGGATAGATCACTCGGTTTCGGGTCTACACCCAGCAACTCAATCGCCCTATTAAGACTCGGTTTCCCTGCGCCTCCCCTATCCGGTTAAGCTCGCTACTGAATGTAAGTCGTTGACCCATTATACAAAAGGTACGCAGTCACAGAATAAATCCGCTCCCACTGTTTGTATGCATCAGGTTTCAGGTTCTATTTCACTCCCCTCCCGGGGTTCTTTTCGCCTTTCCCTCACGGTACTGGTTCACTATCGGTCGATGATGAGTATTTAGCCTTGGAGGATGGTCCCCCCATCTTCAGACAGGATTTCTCGTGTCCCGCCCTACTTGTCGTATACCTAGTACCACCGTCGGAATTTCGAATACGGGGCTATCACCCACTATGGCAGAAGTTTCCAATTCTTTCTTCTATCCCAACGGCTATCGTATACAGGCTCCTCCGCGTTCGCTCGCCACTACTTGCGGAATCTCGGTTGATTTCTTTTCCTCCGGGTACTTAGATGGTTCAGTTCTCCGGGTTCGCTTCTCTTGTCCTATGTATTCAGACAAGGATACCGCACAAAATGCGGTGGGTTTCCCCATTCGGACATCACCGGATCAAAGCTTTATTGCCAGCTCCCCGATGCTTTTCGCAGGCTTACACGTCCTTCGTCGCCTATCATCGCCAAGGCATCCACCTGATGCACTTATTCACTTGACTCTATCATTTGAAGTACCTTTCTGACTTCGAAGTTTCGCCGTTGACTAGCTACACTCCTTAAGGCCTTTACTTTGATAAAGCTTACTGCTTGTTGTGTCTTAACCCTGCCTTTTGTGTTTCAGGGTTAAGTCGATACAATCATCACCCAAATTTCTGTATTCGGTTTATCTGTTATTTAAAACAGTCTGCTTTCAGACGGCCTTTCGGCTGTTTTATGCAGACACAAACCTTACTTCGTTTGTTTGTTGATTTCGGCTTTCCAATTTGTTAAAGATCTATGCGTTCGATTTTATCTACTTCGCAAATCAAAATGGGCTGCGCATTATAGCAACCCTTTTTGATTTGTAAAGTATGTGGTGGAGGCAAACGGGATCGAACCGATGACCCCCTGCTTGCAAAGCAGGTGCTCTACCAACTGAGCTATGCCCCCGTTTTCCTGCACCGGATTTCTTCCGTACGGGTTTTTTGGTGGGTCTGGTAGGACTTGAACCTACGACCCCACGCTTATCAAGCGTGTGCTCTAACCACCTGAGCTACAAACCCTTTGTGACGCTCTTTCCGATTACCGATAAGTGTGGGTGCGCCAGCCTCTTTTCTCTAGAAAGGAGGTGATCCAGCCGCAGGTTCCCCTACGGCTACCTTGTTACGACTTCACCCCAGTCATGAAGCATACCGTGGCAAGCGGCCTCCTTGCGGTTAGCCTACCTGCTTCTGGTATCCCCCACTCCCATGGTGTGACGGGCGGTGTGTACAAGACCCGGGAACGTATTCACCGCAGTATGCTGACCTGCGATTACTAGCGATTCCGACTTCATGCACTCGAGTTGCAGAGTGCAATCCGGACTACGATCGGTTTTCTGGGATTGGCTCCGCCTCGCGGCTTGGCTACCCTCTGTACCGACCATTGTATGACGTGTGAAGCCCTGGTCATAAGGGCCATGAGGACTTGACGTCATCCCCACCTTCCTCCGGTTTGTCACCGGCAGTCTCATTAGAGTGCCCAACCAAATGATGGCAACTAATGACAAGGGTTGCGCTCGTTGCGGGACTTAACCCAACATCTCACGACACGAGCTGACGACAGCCATGCAGCACCTGTGTTACGGCTCCCGAAGGCACTCCTCCGTCTCTGGAGGATTCCGTACATGTCAAGACCAGGTAAGGTTCTTCGCGTTGCATCGAATTAATCCACATCATCCACCGCTTGTGCGGGTCCCCGTCAATTCCTTTGAGTTTTAATCTTGCGACCGTACTCCCCAGGCGGTCGATTTCACGCGTTAGCTACGCTACTAAGCAGTCAAGCTGCCCAACAGCTAATCGACATCGTTTAGGGCGTGGACTACCAGGGTATCTAATCCTGTTTGCTACCCACGCTTTCGGGCATGAACGTCAGTGTTATCCCAGGGGGCTGCCTTCGCCATCGGTATTCCTCCACATCTCTACGCATTTCACTGCTACACGTGGAATTCTACCCCCCTCTGACACACTCTAGCCTGCCAGTTCAGAACGCAGTTCCCAGGTTGAGCCCGGGGATTTCACATCCTGCTTAACAAACCGTCTGCGCCCGCTTTACGCCCAGTAATTCCGATTAACGCTCGCACCCTACGTATTACCGCGGCTGCTGGCACGTAGTTAGCCGGTGCTTATTCTTCAGGTACCGTCATCAGCTCCTGGTATTAGCAAAAGCCTTTTCTTCCCTGACAAAAGTCCTTTACAACCCGAAGGCCTTCTTCAGACACGCGGCATGGCTGGATCAGGCTTGCGCCCATTGTCCAAAATTCCCCACTGCTGCCTCCCGTAGGAGTCTGGGCCGTGTCTCAGTCCCAGTGTGGCGGATCATCCTCTCAGACCCGCTACTGATCGTCGCCTTGGTAGGCCTTTACCCCACCAACTAGCTAATCAGATATTGGCCGCTCGAATAACGCGAGGTCCGAAGATCCCCCGCTTTCTCCCTCAGGACGTATGCGGTATTAGCTAATCTTTCGATTAGTTATCCCCCATTACTCGGTACGTTCCAATACATTACTCACCCGTTCGCCACTCGCCACCCAAGAAGCAAGCTTCTCTGTGCTGCCGTCCGACTTGCATGTGTAAAGCATGCCGCCAGCGTTCAATCTGAGCCAGGATCAAACTCTTATGTTCAATCTCTAACTTATAACTTCTGGTCTGCTTCAAAGAAACCGACAGCCAATGTTAAACATCTTCTGTCTGTTTTTGTCGCAGTGTGAGGCTCGCGCACTCACACTTATCGGTAATCGTTTTGTTAAAGAACAGCGC
>NZ_JBKGTW010000079.1:0-5643 GCF_046546535.1 Neisseria sp. WLZKY-1 | reverse complement strand
ACCCGGACAAAGCGGTTCGATGGCTGCCCACTGGGCATCGGATAGGGTATATCTGGTCATATCTGTATGATACTGTGAAAAATTGAATGTCAACAGACCCTAGTGCCTGCGCCGCAGCGAAAACATTCCCTTTCTGTCGGCATCAAAAACAAAACGCCCGTCCTGCACCGCCGCGTAAGTCTGCTGCTCCGACACAGGCTGCAAGCCCGCGTGTTCCAGCATATATTTCCCCACCTCGTCGGGCTTGGCGGTAATCGCGGCGGTTAACTTGTCGAACAAATCGCGGCACACGCCGCCTACCGCCCAGCCTGCCGCCGCATCCTCCATACACTGCCCGTTCAACTCGTGCATATTTTCCGTAAACTTGCCCGTAAACGCGACGAAATTGCCCTCCGGCAACCCTTTGACCGGATAGCGGTAGGTCTTTTCGCCGTGTTCCCCTTCGCTGATTACCGGCTCACCCAAAGGCAGTTTCGGCGCGAGCACCGCAATATCGATAAACTTCACGGTAAAGCCCGGTTTGGGCGGCATCAGCGCCGCATCGGCGGCAGGCTCACCGCCGCCGCAGGCCGCCAGCGCCGCCGCCAAGAGGGCAGCAGGCAGGTATTTTTTCATCATCATACGGATTCCTCTGCAAAAAACAGCCGCCATTATAGACCTTCCGCCCGCGGGGCGCTAAGGCCGTCTGAAAGCGCAGAGCACCGCCGCGCCGCGCCCGAGTGCCGTTTCAGACGGCCGCAAATAACGGTACAATCCGCCCCCTTTCCAACCCGACCGGAAACCGTCATGAGCGCATACGTCATCGCCGTCGCCAACCAGAAAGGCGGCGTGGGCAAAACCACCACCGCCGTCAACCTCGCCGCCTCGCTCGCGGCGGAAAACATGCGCGTGCTCGTCGTCGATCTCGACCCGCAGGGCAACGCCACCACCGGCAGCGGCGTCGACAAAACCGCCATCGCCAAAGGCGTCTACCATGTCCTGCTCGGCGAAACCGGCGTGCGCGAAGCCGTATCCGAAAGCCCTGCCGGCGGCTACCGCGTCCTGCCCGCCAACCGCGCGCTGGCGGGCGCGGAAGTGGAACTCGTGCAGGAAATCGCCCGCGAAATGCGTCTGAAAAACGCCTTGGCCGAAGTGGCCGACGACTACGACTACGTCCTCATCGACTGCCCGCCCACCCTCACCCTGCTCACCCTCAACGGCCTTGTCGCCGCCGACGGCGTCATCGTGCCGATGGTGTGCGAATACTACGCCCTCGAAGGCATCTCCGACCTCGTCGCCACCGTGCGCAAAATCCGCCAGGCCGTCAATCCCAAGCTCGACATCCTCGGCATCGTGCGCACCATGTTCGACAACCGAAGCCGCCTGGCCGTGGAAGTGGGCGAGCAGCTCAGCCGCCACTTTGGCGGCAAACTCTTCTCTGCCACCATCCCGCGCAACATCCGCCTGGCCGAAGCCCCCAGCCACGGCATGCCCGCCCTGGCCTACGACCCCAAAGCCAAAGGCACGCTGGCCTACCGCCAACTCGCCGCCGAGCTGCTGCAACGCACGGGAAAGGCCGTCTGAAAGACGGTTTTCAGACGGCCTCTACGTTGGTAAGAGTAGTATTTCGACCGATATGCGTAGTACGTTTTCTGTTTGAATATTTATTTGATAATTAAATTATATTTACATTATTTGTCTGAGACGAATCAAATTATTTTCTACTGTCTTTCAATAAATATTCTAAAGCTGTGCCCTCAATATTGACTGACTACTTATACCATTATGTTAGCTAGATTTTTTTCTTCTGTTTTTTTCTTCTCCTCTATGTTGGCTCCTGCCTGTGCGTTCACTCTCGGCGACGCTATTGCTGCCGCTGAGCGACATTCTGCGGACTACGCTGCCGCTGTTTACGAGAGCAAAGCCGCACAGGAGAAGCCTATCCAAGCACGTGCTGCGCTGTTGCCCCAGGTCAATGCTAATGTTCTCCATCAGCATCAGCCGGAGTCTGTTTCTGCCAGTACCCGCAGCAGAGGTTGGAGCATTCAGGCCGAGCAGGCTTTGTTTGATCGCGGCAGATGGTTGCAATACAAACAGGGAAAAATTACTGCACAAAGCGCTAATTTCCAACTACGCCATGCAGCTTCCGAAACCGCCTTTCAGGCTGCCCGTGCCTATTTCGATGTTTTATCTGCACAGGAGCAGCTGGTTGCGGTCCGAGATGAACGGCAGGCTTTCGAACAACAGGTGCGGCAGGCACAGGCCATGTTCCAAACCGGTGCAGCCACCAAAATTGATGTGCAGGAAGCCATGTCCGGTTATGATGCCGCTGTTGCCAAAGAAATGGCTGCCCTCAACCGGCTACAGCTTGCACGTAGCACTCTTTCCGAGATGACCGGCCTCGATGCCCGCGAAGCCGAAGCTCCCGCATTTCCCTCGCCGCTACCGGATATTCTTCAAGATAGACCTCAGACCTATTGGCAGGAAAACGCTGACCGTAATAATCCCGAACTGGCCGTACAGCGGTTGGCTGCTGCTAATGCCCGTATTGCTCTGTCTGAAGTCAGAGCCCGCCATTTACCCCGTCTTAGCGCGTCAGCCGGTTATCAGGATTATCATAGCCGCCAGGAATATGGCGGTCGCGGCCAAAACTACCGCAGCCGTGGTGCTACCGTATCTGTGCAGCTTACCCTTCCTCTCTTCAATAGCGGCCTTACCGTCAGCCAAAGCCGAGAAGCTGCTGCCCGCCTCAATCAAAGCAACATGCAGGTAGAAGCAGCCGAACGCAGGATCCGCCAAGCTGTCAGCCGCGCCTATCTCGATACTGTTGGACAGTGGTATCAGAGCAAAGCTCAAGAACGTTTGCTGGAGACCAATCGCGCCAAATTCCAAGCTGCGGAAAAAGGTCTTGGTCTTGGTTTGAGTACCATCCTGCAGGTGGTACAGGCGAGGCAGGCCGAATCGGAAACGCAGCAGAAACTCGCGGAGACCCGCTATGCTTGGCTGTCGTCTTACGCCGAACTGTTGCACCATGCCGGTTTGCTTGATGGTGGTAGTGAACGGGAACGCTTTGCCCGCCTTGAAGGCATCGTGTCGGAAACTGCGAATAGTGGAAATGGTATAGTTGTCACAAGGGTGCTGAAAAAAGCATCATTAAAAAAGTCAAACAGTAGAGGCGTATCATCAAACAAAATACCATAAAATAATTTGGTTTAATCATTCTGAAAGTCAGCTGTTCGTTTTATTCCAAACTACTAGTATTTATCATCCCGATAAATTGTTCTGATTCATTTATTCTGACTCGCAATCCTATTATGCAGACTTTTGATACTGTTTCTCACCCTGCTCTTTCTGCCCTAATTCTGCTCGCCCACTTTCACGGCATTGCCGCCAATCCGGCCGACATCGTCCACCGCTTCGGCAGCGGCAGCGCCGATTTGTCGCTCGACCAATGGCTGCTGGCGGCCAAAAGCCTCGGCCTGAAAGCCAAGCCGGTAAAGCATAAGGCCGAACGGCTACACCTGATGGCGCTGCCGGTTTTGGTGTGGCGCGAAGACGGGCAGCACTTTGTGCTCGCCAAAATCGACGGCGGCCGCTATCTGATTCAGGATTTGGCCGGACAGAAAACCGCCGTGCTCGATGAAGCGCAGTTTGCCGAACGCTATTCGGGCACGGTGATTGCAGTTGCTTCCCGCGCGTCGGTGCTCGGCCAGCTTGCCAAGTTTGATTTCACTTGGTTTATCCCCGCCGTGGTCAAATACCGGCGCATTTTGCTGGAAGTGCTGGTGGTTTCCGTCGTTATCCAGCTGTTTGCCCTGATTACCCCGCTGTTTTTCCAAGTGGTGATGGACAAAGTGCTGGTGCATCGCGGCTTTTCCACGCTGGACGTAATCGCCGTCGGCCTGCTGGCGGTCAGCCTGTTTGATGTGGTTTTGGGCGGGCTGCGCACCTATATCTTCGCCCATACCACTTCGCGCATCGATGTGGAACTGGGCGCGCGGCTCTTTCGCCACCTGCTGTCGCTGCCGCTGGCCTATTTCGAGCGCCGCCGTGTCGGCGATACCGTGGCACGTGTGCGCGAATTGGAGCAAATCCGCAGCTTTCTCACCGGCCAGGCGCTCACATCCGTGCTGGATTTGTGTTTTTCCTTCATCTTCCTGCTGGTGATGTGGTACTACAGCGGCCGGCTTACCCTGATTGTGCTGGTTTCCCTGCCGCTGTATGCCTTTTGGTCGGCCACCATCAGCCCGCTGCTCAGAAGCCGTCTGAACGACAAATTCGCCCGCAATGCCGACAACCAGTCTTTTCTCGTCGAATCCGTTACCGCTATCGGCACCATCAAAGCCATGGCCGTCGAGCCGCAGATGACCCGCCGCTGGGATCAGCAGCTTGCCGCCTATGTCTCTTCCGGCTTTCGTGTTACCCGCCTGGCCACTATCGGCCAGCAGGGCGTGCAGCTCATCCAAAAGCTGGTTACCGTTGCCACCATGTGGCTGGGCGCGCGGCTGGTGATCGACGGGCAGCTTACCGTCGGCCAGCTCATCGCTTTCAATATGCTGGCCGGGCAGGTGGCCGCCCCCGTTATCCGGCTGGCGCAGCTGTGGCAGGACTTCCAGCAGGTCGGCATTTCCGTTTCCCGTCTCGGCGACATTCTCAACAGCCCCACCGAAAACCCTTCTTCCCGCCTGGCTCTGCCCGACATCCAAGGCCGCATCACCTTCGAGCGCGTCTCCTTCCGTTACCGCCCCGACGGCGCCGAAATCCTGCGCGATCTCAATCTCGACATCCGCGCCGGCGAAGTACTCGGCATTGTCGGGCGCAGCGGCTCCGGCAAATCCACCCTGACCAAACTCGTCCAACGGCTCTACGTACCCGAGCGCGGCCGCGTTTTGGTGGACGGCAACGATCTGGCCCTGGCCGATCCCGCCTGGCTCAGACGGCAGGTCGGCGTCGTCCTGCAGGAAAACGTACTGCTCAACCGCAGCGTGCGCGACAACATCGCCCTGGCCGACCCCGGCATGCCGCTCGAGCGCATTATTCAGGCTGCCAAGCTCGCCGGCGCCCACGACTTTATTATGGAACTTGCCGAAGGCTACGACACCGAAGTCGGCGAACAGGGTGCCGGCCTGTCCGGCGGCCAACGCCAGCGCATCGCCATCGCCCGCGCCCTGATCAGCGACCCGCGCATCCTGATTTTCGACGAAGCCACCAGCGCGCTGGACTACGAATCCGAACGCGCCATTATGCAGAACATGCAGGCCATCTGCCGCAACCGCACCGTACTCATCATCGCCCACCGCCTGTCCACCGTACGCATGGCGCACCGCATTATCGCCATGGACAAAGGGCAAATCGTAGAAGCCGGAACGCATGAAGAGCTGCTGGCGCGGGAAGAGGGCTATTACCGCTATCTCTACTGCTTGCAGAACGGGTAGAGAGGCAGGCAGCTTGAAGTCAGAAAGGTGAGTTACAGGCTGCTTGTTGTGTAAATGCTGAGAAAGTTTGATTAAGAACCGTTTATGTTGACGTATTGTTTTGTTAGTAACATAATACTTATGAAGAAAAATATTTGGGGCTGTCCTAGATAACTAGGATAAATTATCTATTACCAATTGTTTCAAAATGGAAATTTGAACTTTTATTTCACTGTTGTTAAAACGCCAT
>NZ_JBKGTW010000078.1:0-5803 GCF_046546535.1 Neisseria sp. WLZKY-1 | reverse complement strand
CGTCTGAAAAACGGTGGCCGTCTGAAAAACGGTGGCCGTCTGAAAAACGGTGGCCGTCTGAAAAACGGTGGCCGTCTGAAAAACGGTGGCCGTCTGAAAAACGGTGGCCGTCTGAAAAACGGTGGCCGTCTGAAAAACGGTGGCCGTCTGAAAAACGGTGGCCGTCTGAAAAACGGTGGCCGTCTGAAAAACGGTGGCCGTCTGAAAAACGGTGGCCGTCTGAAAAACGGTGGCCGTCTGAAAAACGGTGGCCGTCTGAAAAACGCCGCTTCTGTCGAAGCGGCGTTTTTCAGACGGCCTTGTGGCGGCGCGGGTTCAGCTTTTGCGTTCGGGGTGGGTCAGGTGGTAAATCTGCGCCACGGCATCGACGAGGCCGCTGTCGCCGCCGCCTTTGGACAGGGTGTGGGTGGGCGAGTGCAGGAGTTTGTTGGTGAGCTGGACGGAGAGACGTTCGAGCACTTCTTCGGGCGAGGCGCCTTTGGCGAGCTGTTTCATGGCATTTTCGAGGACGTGGCGGCGGGCGCGTTCGCCTTCGTCGCGCAGGGCGCGGATTAGGGGGACGTTTTCGCGGCTTTTCTGCCATTCGAGAAATTCGGCAACTTTCTGCCCCACCATGGCCTCTGCCTGCGCCGCGGCTTTCTGCCGCGCTTCGCGGCCGCTCTGTACGACTCCGGCCATGTCGTCGACGGTGTAGAGGTAGACATCATCGAGTTCGGCGATTTGGGCTTCGATGTCGCGCGGCACGGCCAGATCGAGCATGAAGACGGGCATTTGGTTACGCAGTTTGAGGGCGTTTTCGACCATGCCTTTGCCGACGACGGGCAGGGGGCTGGCGGTGGAGGAGATAACGACGTCGTAGCGGTGGAGGATGTCGGGGATGTCGGCCAAGAGGCAGGGTTCGGCGTGGATGCCGAGTTTGCCGCACAATTCTTCGGCGCGCGCGAGGGTGCGGTTGGCAACGGTCATCAGGCGCGGGTTTTCGGCAGCGAAGTAGGTGGCGACGAGTTCGATCATTTCGCCAGCGCCGATAAAGAGGACGTTGAGTTTGCCGACGTCGGGGAATATCTGGGCGGCCATTTTCACCGAAGCGGCGGCCATGGAAACCGACTGCTCGCCCACGGCCGTGCCGCTGCGGATTTCTTTGGCAACGGAGAATGTTTTTTGGAACAGGGCGTTGAGCCAGCTGCCGAGGGTGTTTTGCTCCTGCGCGGTTTGCACGGCGTCTTTGAGCTGGCCGAGGATTTGCGGCTCGCCCAGCACCATGCTGTCGAGCCCGCAGGCAACGCGGAAGGCGTGGCGGACGGTGTCGCTGCAACCGTAGGTGTAGAGATAGGGGCGGATTTCTTCGGGGCTGAGGGCGCGCTCTGCGGCCAGCCAGCCGGTGACGGCTTCGGCATCGCCGACGCAATAGAGTTCGGTGCGGTTGCAGGTGGAGAGAATGACGGCTTCGCGCGCGGCGCCGCTGTCGGTCAGACCGGCAAGCGCTTCGGGCAGCACATCGGCGGAAAACGCCAGTTTCTCGCGGATGCCCAAAGGCGCGGTTTGGTGGTTCAGTCCGATAACGGTCAGCTGCATGGCGGAAGACGGGATGAAAAAACGGCGCATTATAGCAAATTCAGACGGCCTTTATTCATGAAAACGCAATATGAACGCGCACAAACGGCGGGATTGAAATAGTGTATGAGGGCCATAAAAGGTCTTTCTGCGCAAAACAGTCCGCGGGATAAGGGCGTATAATCCCGCGCCGCTATAAGCCTATAATTTCAAGTTATAAACAAACCGCAAACCACAATCCAAAGGAACACCGCCATGGCCGAACAGCAGAAAAACGACGCCGCCAACCCCGAACCGGAAGGCGGTTCAAACCCCGAAATCGCCACACCGTCGGGAGCAGCCAAAGCCAAGCCCGCCATCAAAATCAACGACGCGGCCGACGCAAAAGCCAAACCCACCGCGAAAGCCAAAGCGGCGGGCAAGCCCAAAGAGCAGGTAATCAAGCTCTACGAATCCGGCAAGCGCATCCATCCGAAAAAGGCCGAAGGCCGTTTTGCCAAGCTGCGCATCGCCGCCATCCTCGCCACCCAGTTTGTGTTCTACTGCATCCCGTGGTTCAACTGGTCGGGGCGGCAGGCCGTGCTGTTCGACATTCCCAACCGCCACTTCTTCATCTTCAACCTCTCCTTCGGCATGGCCGACCTGATTTACCTCGCCCTGCTCCTGATTATCTGCGCCTTCGGCCTGTTTTGGTGGACAACCGTGGCCGGACGCCTGTGGTGCGGCTACGCCTGCCCACAAACCGTGTACACCGAAATCATGCTGTGGATAGACCACTTCGTCGAAGGCGACCGCAACAAGCGCATGAAACTCGACAAAGAGCCGTGGAACGCGCGCAAAATCCGCATCAAGCTCAGCAAATACCTGCTGATTTTCGCTGTCTGCGCCTGGACGGGCATCACCTTTGCCGGCTGGTTTACCCCCATCCGCGACTTCGTGCCCGCCCTCTTCAACGGACAGGCGGGCGGCGGCGCCCTCTTTGCTGCCGCCTTCTACGGCTTCGTCACCTGGCTGTTTGCCCACCAGATGCGCGAACAGGTGTGCAAACACATGTGTCCCTACGCCCGCTTCCAAAGCGCGATGTTCGACCCCGACACCCTGGTCATCTCCTACGACACCGAGCGCGGCGAGCCGCGCGGCGCGCGCAAGAAAAACGTCGGCCGCGACGAAACCGACTTGGGCGACTGCATCAACTGCACCATGTGCGTGCAGGTCTGCCCCGTCGGCATCGACATCCGCGACGGCCTGCAATACGAATGCATCGGCTGCGCCGCCTGCATCGACGCCTGCGACGACATCATGGACAAAATGGGCTATCCGCGCGGCCTCATCCGCTACACCACCGAAAACGTCCTCGAACACAAATACGGCGACAAAGACATCAAAAAACAACTGCTGCGCCCGCGCGTTATCGGCTACGGCGCCGTCCTGGCCGCGGCCGTCACCGCCTTCCTCGTCGGCGTGGCCACCCGCCAGACCCTGCGCGTCGACATCATCAAAGACAGGGGCGTGATGGTGCGCGAAAACAGCAAAGGCTGGCTGGAAAACGCCTACAACCTGCGCATCATCAACAACAGCGAAAAAGAGCAGACCGTCACCGCCGCCGTTACCGGCTTCGACGACATCGCCCTCACCGGTCTGCCCGAAGGCGGCGTCAAAGTCGGCGGCCGCGAAACCCTCACCATCCCCGTGCAGGTTTCCACCATCCCCGAATACGCCGACAAAGGCAGCCACCCCATCGAATTCACCTTCACCTACCGCGAAGACGGCAGTGCCGAAGGCCGCACCATCACCGAAAAATCCAACTTCATCGGAGAATGACCGTGAACGGGCAAACCCCCAAACCCTGGTACAAAGAACCCTGGCCGTGGCTGCTGATGTCCGGCCCCGCCATCGTCGTCGTTGCCGCCTTCGTCACCCTCTGGCTGGCCGCCAGCAACAGCTCCGATCTTGTCAGCGACGACTACTACAAAGACGGCAAACACATCGACCTCGACATCAAGCGCGACACCGCCGCCATCGAACGCGGCATCAACGCCCAAGTGCTCATCAGCCCCGACGGCAGCGCCGTGCGCGTCTACCTTTCCGGCCGCTTCGAAAACAGCGTGCCCGTCAAACTGACCCTGATGCATCCGGCGAAAAAAGAATTCGACCAAAGCATCGTCCTGCAAAAATCCGCCGCACCGCCCTCGGGCGACAAAACCGAATTTACCGGCCGCTTCGCCACCCTGCCCCCTACCCAACACTGGTACGTCCGCCTCGAAGACACCGCCCGCATCTGGCGCGTGGAAAACAAATGGATTACCGGCCAGGGCGGCTCGGTCAGCCTCGCCCCGGTGAAAAACCTCACCAACGCGGCGCAGCAGCGCTAGGGTGTGTTGACAATCAGCGTTGCGGCGGTGTTTTTGGCAAAAAATACCCGCCTGCCGCGTCAAAAATGCTCGCAAGGTGTCTAATCTTGCCGTGCTTTTTTCCTTGCATTCGGCCATTTTTCACTCAAGAACCGTCTCGCAAGCTGATTATCAACAGCCCCTAGGGGATTGACATTCGGCATTGCGGCAAGAGGCCGTCTGAAAGCTCAAACCGCCGTCAACTCCCGCGCAGGCGGGAATCTTTTATCGGTTACGGACGCATGGTTTCACTACCGTGTGTTACGGCTCAGACAAGATTCCCACCTACGCGGGAATGACGGAACACATCGGCGACTTGGAGCGAGACCGGACAAAGTTTTAACAGCATGGAAAATGTCGGGTTTCCAAACCCTGCCTGACTATAAAAGGCCGTCTGAAAATATTTCAGACGGCCTTTCTGCATTCAAATTAAACGGCTTACAGATTCGGATTGACGATAATCTTCACTGCTGATTCATTATTATGAATCAGCCGCTCGAAGCCTTCCGAAATCAGTTCGTCGAGTTTGATGCGCTGGGTGATGAAAGGTTCGAGGTTGATTTTGCCTTCTTCCACCAATTTGATGGTTTCCTGATGGTCGTTGCAGTAGGCGATGGTGCCGCGCACGTCCAATTCTTTCATCACCACGCTGTGCACGTTAATCGTGGCCGGATGGCTCCAGATGGAGACAATGACCATTTTGGCGGTGGGTTTGCAGGCTTCGATCAGTGTGTCCATCACTTTGTTGACGCTGGTGCACTCGAAAGCCACGTCCACGCCTTCGCCATTGGTAAGCTTTTTCACTTCGGCAACCACATCCACTTCGGTGGGGTCGAGGATAAAGTCGGCCACGCCCGATTCGCGGGCTTTGTCTTTGCGCGCCTTGCTCAACTCGGTGATGATGACTTTGATGCCTTTGGCTTTAAGTACCGCAGCCAGCAGCAGGCCGATGGGGCCCGCGCCGCCCACGAGTGCCACGTCGCCCGCTTTCGCGCCGCTGCGGACATAGGCGTGGTGGCCGACGGCCAAGGGCTCGATCAGCGCGGCTTGGTCAAGCGGGATTTTGTCGGAAATCGGGTGCACCCAGCGGCGTTTGACGGCGATTTTTTCCGACAAACCGCCGCCGCAGCCGCCCAGGCCGATGAAGTTCATGTCTTTGGACAGGTGGTAGTTGCTGCCCGGGCCGGTGGGGGTATCGTCGTGCACGATATAGGGTTCGACCACAACGTGCTGGCCGACCTTAATGTCGTTCACGCCTTCGCCCACGGCATAGACCACGCCGGAAAATTCATGTCCCATGGTTACCGGCGCCGAT
Organism: Neisseria sp. WLZKY-1; assembly: GCF_046546535.1. Taxonomy (NCBI): domain Bacteria; kingdom Pseudomonadati; phylum Pseudomonadota; class Betaproteobacteria; order Neisseriales; family Neisseriaceae; genus Neisseria; species Neisseria sp. WLZKY-1. Next base: position 544 of record NZ_JBKGTW010000078.1, on the reverse strand, counting down.
TCGCCGGAAATCGGGTGCGGATGGCCGCAGGGCGGGATGAAAATCGGGCCTTCCATAAATTCGTGCAAATCCGTGCCGCAGATGCCGCACCAAGCCACTTTGATGCCGACCGTGCCGGGCGCGACGGTAGGCTCGGGGATGTCTTCGATGCGGATGTCGCCTTTGTCGTAGAAACGTGCTGCTTTCATGAGTCTGCTCCTTATTTGAGGTAGGAAGAAAATCGGGCAGGTTGTGCGGGCAGGCGCGGCCGCGGAGCGGAAGGTCTGCCGGACAGCCCGAACCGGCAGTGAAACGTTTGTTTCGGCAGTATTCTACTCCCGCCGCCGTGCTTTGGAGAGAGCGGCGGCACGAAAGATTTTTTTGCAAAACGGCCGTGCAGATGCAGCGGCCGAATGCAGCCGACTGAACTGCGGTATCTGAAAAGTTGTGGCCGTCTGAATGTTGTGGCCGTCTGAAAGATTGTGGCCGTCTGAAAGATTGTGGCCGTCTGAAAGATTGTGGCCGTCTGAAAGATTGTGGCCGTCTGAAAGATTGTGGCCGTCTG
>NZ_JBKGTW010000077.1:0-6672 GCF_046546535.1 Neisseria sp. WLZKY-1 | reverse complement strand
ACGGAGGCCGTCTGAAAACGGAGGCCGTCTGAAAACGGAGGCCGTCTGAAAACGGAGGCCGTCTGAAAACGGAGGCCGTCTGAAAACGGAGGCCGTCTGAAAAAACCTGCTTCGCAGGTTTTTTCAGACGGCCTCTTTGGTTTTGCGCTCTGTCGGCGGGCTTATTCGGCCAGCAGGTCTTCGGCTTTCACTTTGTCGCCGTAGACGGGTTTGAGGGTTTTTTCGTAGGCGGCTTTCAGACGGCCGTCCTGTTTCATGGCGGCGATTTCGCCGTTTACCCAGTCAAGCAGTGCTTGGTCGCCTTTTTTCACGGCGGGGGCGATGACTTCGGCCGGGCCGATGTTGCCGATGGCGACTTCGTAGCCGGGGTTTTCTTTCGCCCATGCCCACAGGAGGGCGTTGTCGTGGGCGAGGGCGACGCCACGGCCGTCTTTGAGGGCGTCGAAGGTTTCGGTGTTTTGGTCGAATTTCAGCAGTTTGACTTCGGGGTGGTTTTTGCTGAAGAAGGCATCGGCGGTGGTGCCTTTGTTGACGAGCAGGGTTTGGTCTTTGAGTTGGGCGACGTCGGTTATCTGTTTGCCGGCGGGGGAGACGACGCCGAGGGCGACTTTCATGTAGGGGGCGGCGAAGTCGACGGCTTCGGCGCGTTCGGGGGTTTGGGTGAAGTTGGCGAGGACGAGGTCTACTTTGCCGGAACGGGCGTATTCGACGCGGTTGGCGGCTTCGGTGAGGACGAATTCGACTTTGTCGGGGCTGCCGAGCAGGTCTTTGGCCATTTCTTTGGCGATTTCGACGTCGAAGCCTTGGTTTTTGCCTTCGGCGTCGACGTAGCCGAAGGGGGGCTTGTCGCCGAAGACGCCGATGCGGATGGTGCCGCGCTCTTTGATGGCGGCGACGGTGTCGGCGGCAGGGGCGGCGGGTTGGCCGCCGTTTTGGGCGGTGTCGCCGCTGCCGCCGCTGCCGCCGCAGGCGGCGAGGCCGAGTGCGAGGGTTGCGCCTGCGAGCAGGGCTTTGAATTTGCTGTTGATATGCATGGTGTTTTCCTTTCGGATGTTGGTGGGTTGGTGGGGAGGCCGTTCCCGCCTGCGCGGGAATGGCGTTTCGGAATCGGGTTTTGCGGCTTCGGTTTGTCCGAAGACGTGCTTTCAGACGGCCTTTCGGGGCAATCGGTTAGGTTAATAGAGCGGCAAAGCGGTTGTAAGGCCAGGCCGTCTGAAAAGGGGTTTGCGGGGTTTCAGACGGCCTTGAAGTTTAGTAGTCCATACCGGCGAGGAATTGCTTGGCGCGTTCGGTTTGCGGGGCGGCGAAGAAGTTTTCGGGGCTGTTTTCTTCGACGATGGCGCCTTTGTCCATGAAGACGATGCGGTCGGCAACTTTGCGGGCGAAGCCCATTTCGTGGGTGACGATGAGCATGCTCATGCCTTCGCGGGCGAGTTCGAGCACGACTTCGAGCACTTCGCGCACCATTTCGGGGTCGAGGGCGGCGGTGATTTCGTCCAATAAAATGACTTCGGGGTTGAGGCACAGGGCGCGGACGATGGCGATGCGCTGTTTCTGGCCGCCGGAGAGTTCGCGCGGGTAGGCGTTTTTGCGTTCGAGCAGGCCGACGCGCGCGAGGAGTTTGTCGGCCTGCGCTTCGGCTTCGGCGCGGCTGCGTTTTTGCACTTGCAGGGGGCCGAGCAGGATGTTGTCGATGACGGTCATGTGGGCGAAGAGTTCGTAGCTTTGGAAGACCATGCCGACTTTCTGCCGCGCGGTTTGCCAGGAGACGTCTTTGCCGAATGTGCCGACGCCGTCCATGACGATGTCGCCGCCTTGGTGTTCTTCGAGGCCGTTGATGCAGCGCAGGAGGGTGGATTTGCCGCAGCCGGAGGGGCCGAGCAGGACGATGACTTCGCCTTTTTGCAGGTCGAGATCCAGCGAGTGCAGGGCGGTGACGCTGCCGTATTCTTTGTGCAGCTTGCGCACGCTCAGTAGTGCCATGTCAGTGTTCCCATTGATTTTCCAACCGCGCGGCCAGCAGCGACAGCGGCCAGCAGCAGAGGAAATACAGTATAAAAATCAGTCCGTACACCCAAAACGAGGCGTTGGGCGCGGTGAGCAGCGAGTTTTCGATAATCTGCTGGCCGACTTTCACCACTTCGATGACGCCGATCAGGGCGGCCAGCGAGCTGGTTTTCACCATGCGGGTGAAGAGGTTGATGGCACCGGGCAGGACGCGGCGTATGCTTTGCGGCAGCTCGATGTAACGGAAGACCTGCCAGCGGCTCAGGCCGAGAGCGAGGGCGGATTCGACCTGGTGTTTTTCGATGGAGGTGAGTGCGCCGCGCACCAAGTCGCCCATTTCCGCCACGCCCCACAAGGTGAAGACCCACACGCAGACCCACAGGCCGTCGATGTGGATGCCCGTCCAGGTGGAGAGGCCGAAGTAGAAGCCAAAGAGCCACACGAGTATCGGCACGATGCGGACGGTTTCCAGATAAAAGCGGCTGACAAAACGGATGATGCGGTTGTCGGCGCGCAAAAGCAGGCCGAACAGTGTGCCGAACACGCAGGAGAGGGCGACGGAAAGCAGCGAGATTTGCGCCGTCAGCAGCAGTCCTTTGCCGAGGCGGGCGAGGTTTTGTCCTTCAAAAAGCCAGTCAAACGCCATATTTCGCACTCCGCACGCGGTTTTCCGCCCAACGCGCCAGCAGCGACACCGGCAGCAGGATAATCAGATAGCTGGCAAACAGCAGGAACAGGGCTTCGTTGGTTTTGTAGTCCATGCCGATGATGTCTTTGGTGACAAACAATAATTCGGCAATGCCCACCGCGCTGACGACCGAGGTTTCCTTGATTAAAAACAAAATGTTTGCACCAACGGCGGGCACGGCCACCGCCCACGCCTGCGGCAGCTCGACGTAGCGGAAAATCTGCCGCCGGCTCAGGCCGATGGCTTTGCCCGCTTCGATTTGCCCGGGCGGCACGGCGAGTATGCCTGCGCGTATCGCTTCGGCCATATAGCTTGCGCCGAGAAAAGTGAGGGCGATAACGCCGCAGGTGAAGCCGTCCCATTTGATGCCGACTTTGGGCAGGCCGTAGTAAAGAAAGAAAAGCTGGATGAGCAGCGGCGTGTTGCGCGACAGCTCGATATAGGCGCGGGCGGGCGCGGCAAACGGTTTGATTTTGTAGGCCGTTACCACCGCCACGGCCAGCCCGAACAGCAGCGACAGGGCGATGCCCCACGCCGACAGCGCCAGCGTGAGCTTGGCGGCTTCGGCGAATTTCGGTACGGCATTTATCAGATAAGACCAGTTCATGGCGCGGCGGTGCGGAAAAAAGGCGGCATTGTATGATTTTGTCGGGCGGGTGCGCAAATAACGGCGCGGAATAAGCGGGACAGGCAAAAGATATAAAGAGGCCGTCTGAAAACCCTGTTGTGGGTTTTCAGACGGCCTCTTTACGCGGCGGCGCGTTTATTGTTTCTTACCGGCCATGCCGATGCTTTGGTTGGCAGCACGGAAATGCACGCCGCCTGCAATTTCGGCGGCTTCCGGGCCGTAAAGGCCGAGTGAGTAGCGACCGTCGCCGAAATCTTTTGATTTGGCATGGCCTTCAAAGCCAGTGGAGTTGTCGGGGCGAGCGCCCAGCTGCGCCTGTTCGAGCGCGATGTCTTGTTTGCCCGGCAGGCCGGTAATGCTGCCCTGGCCTGTTTTACTGGCGAAATCGACGGTGTAATCGAGTTTGCCGTAGTCTTTTTTGCCGTAGCCTGCTTCGGCAAACGCGCTGCCTTTATAGTTGGCCGTGCCGGTTTGCGGAATGTTGGTGGCGCGCTGACCCTGAATGCTGGCGATCTCCAATTTATTGACTACATCGGGGCGGTCGTTACCGGCGGCATCTTTCGCGTAAGTCGGAACCAGCCCGACAACGGCAGAATAGTTTTGTTTATAGAGCAGAAGTTTACCGCCGTCGGTGCTGCCACTGCCCGTTTTGCGCTCATAGGCCAACTCAGTAATCAAATCCTGCTTTTTGAAACCGATGTCAAATTTATCACCGGAACGGTATGTTTTGCTGCGCTCAGCGCCTTGTTTTTCATCGTCGGTAATCGTAATGGAGGATTGGCTGTCGGGCAGCAGGGTATTAGACAGCGATGGCTTGAACTCCAGTTCCTTATAATTGCCGTTTGCCTTCGGTTTGAGCGGATCAGTTATCGCGTCAGCCAAACCTTCGCCTGTGCTACTGCAACCGGCTAATGCCGCAGAAGCGGCAAGAATGCAGAGAATATGGCGCTGTTTATGTTGTTTCATGGCATTATCCTTTCATACACCGTTAAAAACGGCTACATTATAACGACGATAATAATAAAATATTGACACCGTCTATGCACCAAATCGATTTACACAATAACCGGCTGATAACAAATTCAAAATATTCGATATAAGACACAAATCCTGTCAGCATCCGCACCTAATAATGCGCCCTCCCAGAGGCCGTCTGAAACCGCAGCGCCGCCTTTCAGACGGCCTGAGTTTTGTTTACAATGCCTGCCGAATGTTTACATTGGACACAAAGCCGCAATGACATCGAAAACACAAAACGACCGCCGCGACTGGCGCGCGCAGGAAATGCTGCTGCTGCAACAGGTTATCCGCAACCTCGGCCGCGACGACGGCGCACACGACACCGCCCTGTACATCATGCTGCAACTGATGAGCGAATTTTTCGGCCTCAACCAGGGACGCATCGTCCTGCAGCACCTTAACGACGAAAACGCCTCCATCCGCCACGCCTACGGCATGTCGCCCGAACAAACCGCACGCGGCGTTTACGCCCCCGGCGAAGGCATCACCGGCACCGTCCTCAAACACGCCCACATGATAGTTGCCGACAACGTGCGCGACGACCCCCTCTTCCTCGGCCGCAGCGTCCTGCACAGCGACATCCCCGCCGAACAAACCATGTTCATCGCCCTGCCGGTTACCGCGCACAACCGCACCTTCGGCGTCCTCGCCTGCCTGCGTGCCCGCTACAGCCCGCGCGCCCTGCACGACGACATCTCCCTGCTCAACATCCTCGCCACCCTCACCGGCCAGCTCCTCTACATCCACGAAAACAACGAAGCCCGCCGCCTGCAACTGCAAAACCAAAACCGCAAACTGCGGCAGACCCTGCAGTCGCACAGCCGCCGCTACGGCATCGTCGGCTCGTCCGCCCCCCTGCTCAACGCCGTCAGCGAACTCGAACGCGTCGCCCACAGCAACGCCAACGTCCTGCTGATAGGCGAAAACGGCACCGGCAAAGAAATGTTCGCCCGTACCCTGCACACCGCCGGCCGCCGCGTCGGCCAGCCCTTCATCAAAGTCACCTGCGGCGGCCGCGACGAAGCCGAATTCAGCCGCGAAATCTTCGGCGAAGGCGACACCCCCGGCCTGCTCGAACAGGCCGACGGCGGCACCATCTTCTTCGACGAAACCGCCGCACTCACCGCCGACCAGCAAACCCGCCTGCTGCACGTTTTGCAGGAAAACGCCGTCCGCCGCCTCGACGGCGGCAAAGCGCGCAAAACCAACGTCCGCATCATCACCGCCACCTGCCGCGACCTAGCCGAAGAAGTCGGACAAGGCCGCTTCGACCCCGACCTCTACTACCGCCTCTACGTCGTCCCCATCCACCTGCCCGCCCTGCGCGACCGCCGCAGCGACATCCCCGAACTCACCGCCTACTTCATGCACCGCATCAACCGCGACAGCGGCAAAAACGCCAACCTCAGCGCCGAAGCCGTCGAACAGCTGCAAAACCACAACTGGCCGGGCAACGTCTACGAACTCGAACAATTCCTCACCGAACTGGCACAGCAGAGCGACAACCACATCATAGGCGAACAACAAGTCTGGCAGCTCCTCAACCGCCGCACCGGCAAACCCCTGCCCGTCGCCGCCCCCAAACCCGCCGGCCGTAGCCGCACCGCCTTCGCCGTACAGGGCAACCAAGCACGCCCCTACCTCCAGGCCGACTCGCACCCGCTGGAAAAAATCGAACAAACCCTAGCCTACTGCCGCGGCAACAAAACCCAGGCCGCACAAATGTTGGGCTTGTCTACCCGCCAGCTTTACTACCGGTTGGAGAAACTGAAACAGGAACGGGAAAAGAAAAAGGCCGTCTGAAAAAACGGCGGATGGTCTGCACGCAATCCGATATGGAAAACACATGGAGACATCCGCCGGATTTTTGGCACAACCGGTAACGGTTGGAAATATAGTGAAACAACACGGAAAGATACAAGGTAAGCAAATCGCAGACAACAAGGACATATTGGGAAATTTTCTTATCATTTACAATATTTTATTAAACCACCCTCTTTGAGCCAAGGCGAAGCAACGCCGTGGATTTTCTATTTTGTTTCTCCCTAGGGGCTGTTGACATTCAACTTTTGAAGCAGATTTTGCGGCAGAAAATGGCAGATGCAAGGCAAAAATGCGAGCCTATGCCGTCCATAGGCGAGTGTTTTTAACGCGGCAGATGCCGTTTTAGGACGAAAAAGCCGCCAAAATGTTGATTGTCAACACGCCCTAGGGTCTGTTGACATCCAAGCCAGCCTTAAAACCGTAGCAGCCAGATAAATGTTGGCAGCAAAAGATTCATCCGTCTTTTCACAACGCATCGCAATCTTTTTAAACTCCTTTATCCGGC
>NZ_JBKGTW010000076.1:0-6776 GCF_046546535.1 Neisseria sp. WLZKY-1 | reverse complement strand
TGAAAGTGGCCGTCTGAAAGTGGCCGTCTGAAAGTGGCCGTCTGAAAGTGGCCGTCTGAAAGTGGCCGTCTGAAAGTGGCCGTCTGAAAGTGGCCGTCTGAAAAAACCTGCTTCGCAGGTTTTTTCAGACGGCCTTTTTGTATCGGCTGCGCTCTGTTGCAGACATTTAGTCTCCGGCGCATTCCATGCATTCGCTGTGCACTTCGCCGAGTTTGAGTTTGGCCATGGCGTCGCGCAGAGCGGTGCGCAGGCCTTCTTCGATAACGGGGTGGTAGAAGGGCATGTCGAGCATTTGCGGCACGGTCATGCGCATTTGGTGCGCCCAGGCCAGCAGGTGGGCGAGGTGTTCGGCGTCGGGGCCGGCCATTTCGGCGCCGATAAAGCGGCCGCTGCCCTGTTCGGCGTAGAGGCGCAGGCGGCCTTTGTTGACGAGCATGACGCGGCTGCGGCCCTGGTTGTGAAAGGAGACTTCGCCGGTAACGACGCATTCGGGGTTTTTGTAGCGTTCGCGCATTTGGGTGTATTTCATGCCGACGGTGGCAATCTGCGGGTCGGTGAAGACGACGCCTATCAGGCTGCGGCGCAGGCCGTTTTCTATGTTTGGGTAGCGGCCGGCGTTGTCGCCGGCGATTTTGCCCTGGTCGCTGGCTTCGTGCAGCAGGGGAAGCTGGTTGGAGGCGTCGCCGGCGATGAAGATGTGCGGGATGCTGGTCTGCATGGTCAGCGGGTGGGCTTTGGGCACGCCGCGCGTGTCGCGTTCGATATCGAGGTTTTCCAGGCCGATGTTGTCGGTGTTGGGGATGCGGCCGGCGGCGGCGAGGAGGTATTGGGCGGTGAAGACGCCGCTGTCACCTTTTTCGCGGTCGTGCCAGTTGATGACGATGTCGCCCGCTTCGTTGCGGGTGATTTGGGTGTCGGCGTCGAGGTGGAGGGTGAGTTCCGCGCCGAAGACGGCTTTGGCTTCGGTGAGGATTTCGGGATCGGAAATGCCGGCCAGCGAGCCGCTGAGGCCGAAGATTTCGACTTTGACGCCGAGGCGGTGCAGCGCCTGGCCGAGTTCGAGGCCGATGACGCCGGGGCCGAAGACGGCAACGCTTTCGGGCAGGGTGTCCCAGGAGAAGACGTCGTCGTTGACGATGAGGCGCTCGCCCGCGGCTTCGCGCCATTGCGGCAGGATAAAGGGGCGCGAGCCGGTGGCAATGACGATGCGGTCGGCACGGATTTGTGTGTGGTCGTCGATTTGTACGGTGTGCTCGTCGATGAAGCGCGCCGCGCCCATGATGCGTTTTTCAGACGGCCAGGCTTCGACGTCTTCGACAACGAAGCCGACAAAGCGGTCGCGCTCGCGTTTGACGCGTTCCATGACTTGGCGTCCGTCGACGCGCACGCTGCTTTTGTCGAGATGAACACCAAAGGGGTCGGTGTGCAGGGCGTGGTAGCGGGCTTCGGCGGCGGCAATCAGCAGTTTGGAGGGCATGCAGCCGACGCGGGCGCAGGTGGTGCCGTAGACGTGGCTTTCGATGAGGTAGACGTTGTCGGTGTGCATCAGGGCGTTGCGGAAGGCGCCCATGCCGGCGGTGCCGCCGCCGATGACGACGACGTCTGCTGTGAGTTGTTTCATATTGTTCCTTTCAGACGGCCTGTGCGGCCGTAAAGCGGGTTGAAAAAAAAGTTACTCGGGTAACGCGGCCGGTTTGCGCGGCGGCGTTACCCGAATAACCCTCGGGTTATCGGGACGGGCTGTTATGGCGCAGCCCGCGATGTGGTGTGTTTGTGTTCTTTTTGCTGAAACGGATGCCGCTTTTCAGACGGCCTGCCGTTTAGTTTTTGGCCAAGTAGACTTCCAGCTCGTCGCTGCCGCCGATGTACTGGCCGCCGATGAAGATTTGCGGCGCGGAGGTTTTGCCGGTGATGGCGCGTACGGAAGTGGTGGTGGCGTCGCGGCCGAGGACGATTTCTTCGTAGGCCAGACCTTTGTCGTGCAGAGCCTGTTTGGCTTTGGCGCAGAAGGGGCAGCCGGGTTTGCTGAATACGGCGATCGAGGGCTGCTCTTTCCAGTTGGGATCGATGTATTTGAGCATGGTGTCGGCGTCGGACACTTCAAAGGGGTCGCCGTCTTTTACGGGCTCGATGAAGGCTTTGGTGACTTTGCCGTCTTCGACCAGCATGGAATAGCGCCAGGAGCGGTCACCGAAGCCCAAGCCTTCTTTGCTCACCAGCATGCCCATGCCGCGGGTGAAGTCGCCGTTGCCGTCGGGCACGACGGTGATGTTCTCGGCTTCCTGGTCGGCCAGCCAAGCGTTCATAACGAAAGTGTCGTTGACGGATACGCACAGGATGCTGTCGACGCCGCGGGCAAAGAATTCTTTGGCCAGCTCGTTGTAGCGCGGCAGGTGGGTGGAGGAACAGGTGGGTGTGAACGCGCCGGGCAGGGAGAAGACGACGACTTTTTTGCCTTTGAACAGATCGTCGGTGGATACGTCGACCCAGGCGTCGCCCTGACGGGTGTGGAATACGACGGAAGGAACGGTGCTGCCGGTCAGTTCGGCTTCGGTTTTGATGTTGATGCTCATGAAATACTCCTGAATGCAAGGGGTTGTGAAAACGATCCGGAGCGATGCCGCCCCAGATAAAGGATAAACCAATAATGCTGCGCATTGTAGCGGCGCGATAGCAATTTGTATAATTTATTGTTCAAAATTTTTTGATTGCAAATGGCTATTTAATTTACCCGATCCGTTTTCCGCCTGCGCCGTTTCGGGTAGGACAATTCTGTCTACCGTGCCCGCAACGGCGGCTTCTACGCGGTCTTTCAGGGCGAAACGGTCGCCTTCGGGCGGGATTTGCGGCAGAAAATCGACGCGGATTTGGATTTCGGGCATCGATACGATGCGCCACAGGGTGACGGGCAGGGAAACGTTACTGAACGTAGGGCGGTCGGTGCGGCGGTTGCGGCCGTCGTAATAGCGCAGCGCCAGCGGCTGCACGTTCACGCCCGCATCGATGGCCGACTGGAACAGCGCGGCTTTGAAGGGCAGGATGCCGTCGCCGTTCGATGTGCGCGCTTCGGGGAAAAAGCAGACGTTTTGGCCTTTTTCCAGCGAGCGGACGATGGCTTCGTTGATAACGTTGATGTCTTTGCGGCTGCTGCGGTCGATGAAGACGGTGTCGGCGTTGCGGGCGGCGCGGCCGACAAGCGGCCAGCGTTCGAGTTCCTTCATTGCGATGAAGCTGCTCGGGCATTGCGCGGTGATGGCGAAGATATCGAGGAGGGAAACATGGTTGGCCGCCACCAGCACGCCCTGCGGCGTTTCAGACGGCCTGCCGCGCACGTCGAGCCGCACGTTGAGAATGTTGAGCGCGTTGTTGCAGATGGCGGCAAATTCGGCGTTACGCACGCTTTGCGGCGCGCCGCCCAGCCTGCGGATGCGGCGTACTGTGGCAATCAGCCAGCCCGCCATTTTGAACAAGCGGGCGAAGCGGGTAAAAAAAGAAGACGGGCGGGCGGGCATAACGTTTGCCGGAAACAAAAAACGGGCGCAATCCTAATTTCAGACGGCCTCTTATGCCAGCAATTTTTCCCTTTTTTGCACAGCAGCCAAGAGGCGGAGAGCATCTGAAAGCGATTTTTCAAAAACATCATTTTCACGTTTATATTCCGACCGGCAACATCCGCTGTATTACCTATCGATGCCGCAGTACAAAAATCACCGTTTCTGTCGGAATATTCGCAAAGTCAGCCGACAGCACCGTATGCATTGATGGACAACAAGGCAAAGCTAAAACCCTTGCCCGCCTACCGTCGCAACAGCGTCTAGAACGCACAACACAAACCTGTTGAGACCCAAAAGGCCGTCTGAAAAGCTTTCAGACGGCCTCAATCCCAGCTTTTACCACTTCATCCCACCGGCAACCATTTTGCTTTCAAACTCCAATAATCCGGCAGCAAACAATGGCTGCCAGCCTATATAATTCAGGCCGTCTGAAAACGGAGTTTCAACGAAATAAAATTCCGAAAAGCTTTTCAGACGGCCTGAAGCCTCCGTTGGCCGCAACAGACTCCCAAAACAGAATACCGAAAGGAACAAACAATGAAAAAATGCGTGGCGCTGACCGGCGCAGGCATCAGCGCCGAAAGCGGCCTGCAAACCTTCCGCGACAGCGACGGGCTGTGGGAGGGCTGGCGCATCGAAGACGTTTGCACGCCCGAAGCCTTCGCCCGCCAGCCGCAGGTGGTGATCGACTTTTACAACGAGCGGCGGCGCAAAGCGGCGGCAGCCGAACCGAATGCCGCACACAAAGCTTTAGCTGAGTTGGAAAAGTATTACGATGTGCAAATCATCACGCAAAACGTGGACAATCTGCACGAGCGCGCGGGCAGCAGCAAGGTGCTGCATCTGCACGGCGAATTGGACAAGCTCAGAAGCACGGCCGACGAAACGGATATTATGCCGTGGAACGGCGATCAGAAGCCGTCCGACTGCGACCGTTACGGCAATCCGCTGCGTCCACACATCGTCTGGTTCGGCGAGGCCGTGCCGCTGATGGACAAGGCGGCGCGCATGGTGTGCGGCGCCGACATCGTGATGGTGGTGGGTACGTCACTTCAGGTTTATCCCGCCGCGTCGCTGCTTCATTATGCCCGCTCCGACGCGTCGGTTTATCTGGTTGATCCGAAACCGAATCTGAACGGCGTGCGGGCGGAGGTGTTGGCGAAAAAGGCGGCGGAAGGGGTGCCGCAATTGGTTGGCGAACTGATTGCGGCGGCACGGCGGGAACAGGGCTGAATGCCGCGGAAAAACAGTTGAGGCCGTCTGAAAAAACGGACTGCTTCGTTTTCAGACGGCCTCGGTAGGCAGAGCGGTTTCAGACGGCCTCCGCTCAATCTTTGCGGACGCGCATAAACGTGGCGAAACGGGGCAGGCCTTTTTGTGTGAAACCGCGATAGCGGTAAGTGATAACCGAACCGACAGACGGCGGATTGGCGCGGTCGGCATCCTTGAATCCGCTGCCGATTTTGAATTCGCCCAAATTGTTGCGGCAGCCGACAGAGCCGAGTTTGCCCGCGTATTTGCCCTTTCCTTCGTAATGTTTGGTGACGGTGCATTCCGCATCCTGCTGCGGTTTCAGTTTCAGATAGCTGCTGCTGCGCCCCGCCGCATAAGGTACGGCAGGATCGCGCAAAATCACGCCCTCACCACCTCCCGCAACGATTTTTTCCATCATGGCGCGCGCTTGGGCAATGTCTTTCACCGGCATCTGCCTGACCACCGAAATATTGGCGGGATATTTTTTCAGACGGTCTTCTATAACCGCCAGCCGTTTGTAAAGATTCCCCTGCGCCTGCGGCACGTCAAAAACATGCAGGCGTATGCCCGACCAATCGCCCGATGCGGAACGGACAGCGGCGGAAGTCTGCTCGAAACGTCCGCGTCCGGTGTAAAGCTCTCCATCCAGCGGATAATCGGGAAAATTTTTGGTAAACCCCGGCGGCGGCGTAAAAGCATAACCCTGACGGCTGAGCAGTTTTTTACCGTCCCAATAAGCGCGCACACCGTCCAATTTTTCGCTTGCCGCCCAGTTTTCCACGTGCTGATTGCGGTACTCCTCAGCCAGCATCAGCGAAGGGGCAGCATAGGCTGCGCAGCTTATGGAAAAAAGCCCACAGAAAATAAGGTTTTTCACCACACATTCCTCAAAACAATTGGTTTGCATGTAGTTATCACATATAATTCAGTAGATTGCAAGCCATGCAAACCCATAACAATATCCAGCCAAGGAAAACAATGTCGCTACACGTCGAAATCATACCCGTTACCCTGTTCCGCCAAAACTGCACGCTGATGTGGGATGACGAAAGCGGGGAGGCCGTGTTCACCGATGCGGGAGGCAATGTCCCCCGCCTGATGGAAGAAGCAGAAAAACGAAATCTGAAAGTAAAAGCCGTCTGGCTCACACACGGACATCTTGATCATATTAGCGGAGTATCGGAAATCACCGCTCTCAACCCCAAAATTCAGGTTTTCGGCCCCCACGAAGCAGACCGCTTCCTACTTGCCGACCTCACGTCCATCACCAAACAATATAATTTCCCACCTGCAAAACCTTTTATACCAACCCACTGGTTATCCGACGGAGACACGCTGAAGGTCGGAAAATACGCTTTCAAAGTATTGCACGTTCCCGGACACACACCTGGGCATGTCGTTTTTTATTGCGCCGAAGCAGAATTATTGATTGCAGGGGATGTCATCTTTTACGAAAGCATAGGTCGAACCGATTTTGAACGCAGCAATCACGAAGATTTGATTCGCAGCATCAGAGAAAAAATCTTCACTCTTGCTGATGATACCCAAATCATCACTGGTCACGGGCGCATGACTACCGTAGGACACGAGAAACAACATAATCCATATCTTTGAATTTTGGGCATCTGCACTCAAAATTCCCATAGGTTTTATGCCACAAGAATCCAACAAAAAGCGCAAACAACACGCTAATTTTTACATAACATGAAATTTCCCCATTCACATCAATCCCCGGATTACCTGTACAGAGATTGTTGCACAAGCATAACTACTAACGGCTAACGGCACATTCGTTTTCAGCCTGTTTTAGTGGGAGCCCCCACGCCGCCAGCCGCACAAGCAGCCGCAGAGCCCTCGCGAAGCTGCGGTTTCCTGATCCGTAAAAGGACAAGCCGCCGAATATCAAAATCGGCGGCTGCGGATACGGATTTTCCCGGCTACTTTTTGGCGGGAGCGGCAGGAGCGGCG
>NZ_JBKGTW010000075.1:0-7050 GCF_046546535.1 Neisseria sp. WLZKY-1 | reverse complement strand
CCGCAAAAAGGGCATTTTTTGTGTTCAAAGGTTTTGACTCCGCTTAAAGTCTTGTAGCATAAGGCTTGCGGGGGTTTTGGGCAGTAAATTTGTTACTTACGCCACAGAAACCATACTCCGCCAACTCGCCGCCGCCCTTCTTCTCGCAACCTGCCTTATCCGTCCCGCCGCTGCAAGCGATATTCCCGCCGTCCTCTATCAGGAAATCGACGGCAGCGACCGCGCAGGCGTCGACCGCATTACCGCCGTATTTCCCGACAGCGCAGGCCGCTAAACGGGCAGACCCGTTTTTATCCGCCACGGCTCGTCCCTCCGCTTTCTGCGGCAGGCGGAACACTTCCTACGCCGCAACCCGCCACCGCCCGCGCGAAAAATCGTCTTCACCGCCGCCAACCAATCCGCCCACGAAATCATCCCCGACCTGCGCCGCCCGCCCTACCCCACCGCCTCGCTTGAAAACGGCGAGGAAGGCGAAATACTCATCGGGCTTGACACCGACGCACACGGACGCATCTGCCGCAGCCGCATCATCGAAGCCTCGCCCCATCCACGCCTCAACAATGCCGCCGCCCGCGCGGCCGCCGCATTGAAAGGCCGCGGGAACGGCAAAGCCAACCGCCGCTATTACTGGCTTATCCGTTTCCAATTCGTTTGACGGAAAACGCCAAGAGGCCGTCTGAAACCCGATAAGGCTTTCAGACGGCCTCTTTCCCGCACGGTAGCCTGTCCGACGCTTAACGCGGATATTGCGCCCTCAGGCGGCAATGGCGGTTTGCGGACAAAGCCGCCGCAATGCCGAACTGTCGGTATAGTGAGCCAACACAAAAATCTACGGCATTGGAAATGTCCAGCAAACCTGCCCCGTACTATCTGTACTGTCTGCGGCTTGCTGTCTGGTATCTTTTTGTGTTGGCCCACTATAAAAGTCAGGTTGAGGCCGTCTGAAACCGCCCTCCTCCTTTTTTTCAGACGGCCTTCGCCAAGCGGTCAAGCGCAAAAAGCCCGCAGCGGAACACTGCGGGCTTTTTGATGCTACCGTGCGGAACAGGCTTACGCGCCGTCGCGCAGGATGCGGCGGATGGCGGAGAGCTGGCGGCGGCTGACGGGCAGAACTTCCTCCACATCCAGCACTTTCGCGCCCCAGCTGGCATTGCCTTCGTCTTCGTCGCCGTCGAGGCGAATCAGGCTGTCGAGCGTGTGGCGCATCACCAGCGCGTTGCGGTGGACGCGGATCACTTTCTCGCCGAGCATCTCTTCCCAGTGCACCAGCGTTTTGGGCAGCTCGTAGCGCGAGCCGTCGCCGGTGATGAGGAAGACGGTTTTCTGGTCGGCCTGCAAATAGCGCGCCTGCTGCCAGGGGATTTCGACCATGCGTTCGCGGTTGAACACCTGAAAGCTTTTGAATTCGTCGGCGGATTCTTCGATATTGCCCTGCACGCGCGCCAAAGCGGCCTGCAAGCGGGCGATTTTGATGGGTTTGAGCAGGTAGTCTTCCGCCGCCAGCTCGAAGGCGCGCAGGGCGTGTTCTTCGTAAGCGGTGGTGAAGATAACGTGCGGCTGCTTTTTGGCGATGCGTTTGATGCGCTCGACGAAATCCAGGCCGGTGATTTCGGGCATGTTGATGTCGGTGAACACGATGTCGGTTTCGTGTACGCTGAGCCATTCCAGCGCGGGCTGGGCATGGGCGAAGGTTTTGAGCAGGACGACGCCGCATTCGTCCAGAAGGACGCGCAGGCGTTCGGCGGCGAGGATTTCGTCTTCTACTATGATTGCACTGGGCATGGCTCTCTACCGTTGGTTTACAGAATCATACAAAGGCCGCAATCGTAGCGGGTTAGGCCGCCGCTGGCAACCGCAAAGCGCATCCGGCCGCCTTGATGGGCTTTTTCAGACGGCCTACAATCGCCGCTTCCCCCGTCTTTAAACGTTTTTACACAGGAGCTGCCGATGAAGTACCGATTCGCCACCGAAGCCATCCACGCCGCCTACAACCCCGACGAGCACAACCGCGCCATCATGCCGCCCGTCTATCAGAATTCCATGTTCACCATGAAGGAAATCGGCGAACAAATCCCCTTCCGCTACGCCCGCCTCGCCAACCCGACGCGCAAAGTGCTGGAAGACACCGCCGCCGTCTTGGAAAACGGCGCGGCCGGTTTCGCCTTTGCCAGCGGCATGGCGGGCATAGACTGCGTGTTCCGCACTTTTTTGCGCCCGGGCGACACCGTCATCGCCGTCAGCGACATCTACGGCGGCAGCTACGATCTGCTGGTTGACGTGTACGCCGCCTGGGGCGTGAACGTGGTGTTTGCCGACCTCACCGATCCCGCCAATCTCGACAAAGCCCTGGCGGAACACGAAAACGTGAAACTCGTTTGGCTGGAAACACCGTCCAACCCGCTTTTGCGCCTGGTCGACATCGCCGCGCTGGCCGCCAAAGCCAAGGCCGCAGGCGCGCTGGTGGGTATCGACAACACCTTTGCCACGCCCTATCTGCAACAGCCGCTGGACATGGGCTGCGACATCGTTTTCCACTCGGCCACCAAATACCTGTGCGGCCATTCTGACGTGCTGATGGGCATCGTCGTCGCCAAAACGCCGGAGCTGGCCAAGCCGCTGCACACCATGATGGTGAACACCGGCGCGGTGGCCGGCCCCGCCGACTGCTCGCTGGTGCTGCGCGGCATCAAAACCCTTGCCCTCAGAATGGAGCGGCACTGCGCCAACGCGCTGGACATCGCCCGCCGCCTCGAAGCGCATCCGGCGGTGGAAAAAGTGTTCTACCCCGGCCTACCCTCGCACGAACACCATGATCTGGCGCGGTGGCAGATGGCCAAAGGCTGCGGCGGTGTGGTCACCGTTTATCTGAAAAACGACAGCCGCGAAGCCGCCAACAGCGTGATTAAAAACATGAAACTGGTGCGCATGGCTTCCAGCCTCGGCGGCGTGGAAAGCCTGGTCAACCACTGCTACACTCAGTCGCACAGCGGCGTGCCGCCCGAAGTGAAAGCCGAACTGGGCATCCGCGTCGGCCTTTTGCGTTTTTCCGTCGGCATCGAAGACATCGAAGACATCTGGGCGGACATCTCCGCCGCGCTGGACACCACGCTGTAATCCGCTTTCCACCATACGTAAAGGCCGTCTGAAAACCGTTTTCAGACACGGCCTCTTCCTTTCAGACGGCCTGCCGTTTCGGTATCATGGCGGCCTTGTTACAGAAAGCTCCCCATGCCGTCCGTTTTTCCCCTTGCCTCCATCCCCGTCTCCTATAGTGCATTCCCGCACAAAAGCCGCTCCGCCGCCGGGCAGAACGGTTTTTTCCGGCCGCTCATCGGAAGCAGGACATGAACCGTTTCAAAAGCCTGACCTTTCGCCTGAAATTCTTTACCCTGCTGTGGATTGCGGTATCGGTCGCTTCGATCGTGTTCACGCTGTATCTGTCGCTGTGGCTGGAAGGCAATGCCGCGGCAATCAACGATTTGGGCAGTTTGCGTTTTCAGAGCTACCGGCTGGCGCTCTTGGCAGAAGAAGGTGCGCCACAGCCTGAAATCGACGCCCATATCCGCCGCTTCGACGAAGTTTTGGCCAATGTACGCCGCGGCGATCCGCGGCGGCCGCTCTCGCTGCCGGACGATCCGAAAGTCATGGCGAAAATGGCGGATTTGGAGCGGCAATGGCAGCAAACGGTCAAACCGTTTTTTCAGGCTGCTTCGCAAGGGAAAACCGCCGGCACGGCCAAGCTGGATGCTTTTCTCAATACCATCAATACAGTAGTCGGCGAAGTGGAACGCACCAGCGCCACTTACATCACTTGGCTGCGCTTTTTTCAAAGCGGTTTGCTGGCGCTGGTGCTGGTTAGCTCGGCGGTGATGATTTGGCTGACGCGGCTGTGGATTATCGACCCGCTGCAGGAATTGTTGCGCGGCGTGCAGGCCATTGGCGACGGACGCTTCGGGCTGCAGATGCAGACGGCAGGGCCGTCCGAATTTGCCGAAGTAAGCGGCGGTTTCAACCAGATGAGCAGCCGTTTGAGCCAGCTTTACAGCGGCTTGGAGCAGGAAGTGGCCGACAAAACCCGCGATTTGGAGCGCAAAAACTTTATTCTCGGCGTGCTCTATTCTTTTTCCGCGGTGCTGAACCGGCCGCAAACTGCCGCCGAAGCGGCCGCGGTATTTTTGGAGCGGGTGCTGCGGGTGGCCGAAGCCGATGCCGGCAGCGTGCGCCTGATCGACCCGCGCCGCCAGCGCATGGATCTGGCCGCCCATATCGGGCTGCCTGAAGAATTGAAGCATTCCGAAGCCTGCTCGAAAATCGGCGACTGCCTGTGCGGCACTGCCGTGCAGAACAACGAAGTGCACACCGTGCGCTTTTACGACAGCCGCCCGGCGGCAGACAACGAACACAGCTACGAATGCCGCCGCCTGGGCTTTGGCGATTTGCGCGTGCTGCCCATCCGCTACAAAGAGCAGGATATCGGCATCGTTACCCTGTATTTCAGGCAGCCTCAGGAGATTAGCGACACCATTACCGAGCTGCTGGAACTTTTGTGCAGCCAGTTTGGCGTTGTTGTCAGCAATACCCGATTGGGCGAAGAGAGCCGTCAGCTGGCCGTTTTGCAGGAGCGCAACCTGATCGCCCAAGGCCTGCACGACAGCATCGCGCAAACGCTGGCTTTTCTTAATTTGCAGGTACAGATGCTCGAAAGTGCCCTGCAGTCCGGCAGCAGCGATCTGGCCGGCGAAAACCTGCAATTTATCAAAAGCGGCGTGCAGGAATGCTATGAAGACGTGCGCGAGCTACTCTTAAACTTCCGCACCAAAATCGCCCGCCGCGACTTTGCCGAAGCCGCCGACGAGCTGGTCGAGCGCTTCCACCGCCAAACCGGCATCGCCGCCCATATCAACTGGATCGGCGACCAGGGCCCGCCGCTTTCCAGCGACCAGCAGCTGCAGTGCATCTTTATCCTGCAGGAGAGCTTGTCCAATATCCGCAAGCACGCCCAGGCCGACCAGGTAAACATCGAAATCGACAACGGCCGCGATTTCGTGATGACGATTACCGACAACGGCCGCGGCTTCGATACCGAGCATCTTGAGCGCCTGCCCGGCAACCACGTCGGCCTGAACATCATGCACGAACGCGCCGGCCGCATCCGTGCCGAACTCAACCTCACTTCCCAACCCGGTCAGACCCGCATCCGCCTGTTCCTGCCCGAGCAAGAAAGACATCCCGCATGAACGACTCCCGCCCCATCCGCATCGTCCTGATCGACGACCACACCCTGTTTCGCAGCGGCATCAAAGCCCTGCTCGCCCGCCAGAGCGGCTTTGAAGTGGTCGGCGAAGCATCCGACGGCCTCTCCGGCATCAAAACCATCCGCCAAACCGAGCCTGACATCGTCCTTTTGGACTTGGACATGCCGGTGATGAACGGCCGCGAAACCCTTGCCCAAATCCTCAGCGTGCGCCCTCAGCAGTGCGTGGTGATGCTCACCGTATCCGAAGACGGTGAAGATTTGCTCGAATGCATGCGCTTGGGCGCGCACGGTTTTTTGCTAAAAAACATCAATGCCGACTTTCTCACCGAATCCATCCGCAACGCCGCCGAAGGCAACAACGTCTTTTCGCCCGAGATGATGGCCAATATGGTGCAGTCGCTGATCCGCCCGGCCAAGCCGGCCGAAGACCAGCGCCTGGAAGAGCTGACTTCGCGCGAATTGGAAGTGCTCGGCTATCTGGCCGCCGGCCACAGCAACAAAATTATCGCCCGCAGCCTGGATTTGGCGGAATCGACGGTAAAGGTTTATGTGCAGAACATCCTGCGCAAGCTCGAACTCACCAGCCGCGTGCAGGCCGCCGTTTATGCCGTCCAGCACAAAGTGCCCGTACCGGCACCGCCCAAAGCGGAATGAAACCGGCGCCCTGCCCTGCACCGCCTTTTCGGTTTTCAGGCTGCCTGCCGCCCAAGCAGCCTGAAAACAGACAATCAAACGCTTTTCAGGCTGCTTTTACCCACCATCCGTGAATATAGTGAGCCAAAATAAAAAATATACGGCGTTGCTGCGCCTTGCCGTACTATCTGTACTGTCTTCGGCTTGCTGCCTTGTATCTTTTTTATTTTGACTCACTATAAAAGCAGCCTGAAAACCACTCCCCGCCTTTCAAGCTGCCTTAATGCGAAAACCGCCATGAACGACCAAGAACTCCTGCGCTACAGCCGCCACATCCTGCTCGACGAAATCGACATCGGCGGCCAGCAGCGCCTGCTTAATTCCGCCGCGCTGGTAGTCGGCTGCGGCGGTTTGGGTGCCGCCGCCCTGCCCTATCTGGCCGCCGCCGGCGTCGGCCGTCTGCTGATTGCCGATGACGACACCGTGGAATGGAGCAATCTGCAGCGCCAGGTCAGCTATGGCGAAAGCGACGTCGGCAGCCTGAAAACCGCCGCCATGGCCGCCCGTCTGCACGCAATCAATTCAGGCTGCCGCATCGAAACCTTCGGCCGTCTCGACGAAGCCGCCCTGCGCGCTCTGCTGCCGCGATGTGGCGTGCTGCTCGACTGCTGCGACAATTTCGCCACCCGCCGCGCCATTAATGCCGCCGCCCACGCAGCCGGCACGCCGCTGGTTTCCGGCGCCGCGGTGCGCTTTTCCGGCCAGCTGGCGGTGTTCCGCCACGACCTGCCCGAGCAGCCCTGCTACGCCTGCCTGTTTGGCGAACCCGAAGGCGGCGACGGCAGCTGCGCGCTCACCGGCGTGTTCTCGCCGCTGGTCGGCGTGATCGGCGCGACGCAGGCGCTCGAAGCGCTGAAAATCCTGCTCGGCTTGCCCGCCCAACCGGCGGGACTGAACTGCTACGACGCGCTGTCGGGAAGCTGGCAGCATTTTGCTGCCGCGAAAAATCCGGCTTGTCCGGTTTGCTCGTCAAATAAGGGCAAAGCAGCCTGAAAAGGTTTGGGGCTGTCCTAGATAACTCAGGAGATTCCGTTTAAGTTAGAATTTTCCTTATGAGAAAAAGTCGTCTGAGTCAGTACAAACAAAACAAACTGATTGAG
>NZ_JBKGTW010000074.1:0-7078 GCF_046546535.1 Neisseria sp. WLZKY-1 | reverse complement strand
CTTCGGCAAGCTGAAAGACGAGGCTACCGTCGGCAATGCTCCCGCTGACAAAGCTGCCAAACCCGCCGCTCCTGCCGCTCCCGCCAAAAAGTAGCCGGGAAAACCCGTATCCGCAGCCGCCGGGAGCTTTACTGCTGGAGGCTTTGCCTTGGGTGGAAGCCCTCCGGCACTGCGCGGGAGAATGTACGCCTTAAAAATGTAGAGTGTGCTGCTCAGGCTGCGCGTAGGGATCTTTGAATGCCGAAAATCGAGAGTAGGGACAGTAGAAAACCGAAGAGGGATTTCATATCCATGCCTTGGCTGAGAAACAGCCAGCCCAGTATGAAGGCACATACCGGGCTGAGCAGTCCCAGCGATGAAGCCACTGCGGGCGGTAATTTGGCGATACCACGGAAAAACAGCGCGTAGGCAAATACTGCACCAAAGAGACTCAGATAGACGAAGCCGCCGATATTTTTTGCCGTCAGCATGGCGGGCGCTGTTTCCAGCGCGAGTGCAAACGGCAGGATAAACAGACCGCCGAACAAAAGCTGCCAGCCGGTAAATGCCAGCGCGGGCAGTTTGATGCGCCAGTGTTTTGACAGGTACACGCCCAAGGACATCGATGCCGCGCCGGTCAGTGCTGCCGCGATACCCAAGCCGTCAAAGGCGGCCTGTGGCGAAAGCACCATCAGCGCGATGCCCGCCACGCCTGCTGCCGCCCAAGCCCAAGCGGCTCTGGGCGGCATGGTTTTGCCGATGAGCCAAGTCAGGAACAGCACCATCAGCGTCTGCGTCGCGCTGAGCGTGGCTGCCAGTCCGCCGGGCAGACGGTAGGTGGCTACAAACAACATGGCCTGAAACAGGCCGATATTGAGTACACCCAGCAGCACGGTTTTTGCCCATTCGCCCCGTGCCGGTGCACGGCGCGACAAGGCAATCAGCAGCAATCCGGCCGGCAGTACGCGGACAAACGCGGCGGTAAACGGAATACCGGCAGGTAGAAATTCGGTGGTCACCAGATAAGTGCTGCCCCAAATCAACGGGGCAAGTGCGGTAACTAACAGATCGCGGGTACGGAAGGCATGCATGGCGGTTTCTCTGATGTTGTGTATTTGAATGTCGGCACAATACGGCGGACAAGGCCGTCTGAAAGCGGAGCAAAACGGAAACCCGCCTTTCAGACGGCCTGATTCGGTTGTGAACCCCTTATTCTATCCACCGCACCACATCTTCGGCCGCGCGGCGGGTTTTTTCGCGCGGTTCAGCGGCACGGTAGCCGAAAGCGGCCATCACAGCGGCTTGAAACTCGTCGGGATTTATCAACCCGTTTTCCGCCAGCAGGTTGTTGGTGCGGCGCATATCGAAACCTTCGATCGGCGTGGAATCGATGCCGATCAGCGCGGCGGCGCTCATCATGTTGGCCAATGCGATGTAGCACTGCTTCGCCGCCCAGTCGTCGAAAGCGCGCGGGTTTTCGTACAGCGCGAAATCGTGTTCGGCAAAATTTTTAAAAAAGTCTTCGCGTTGGACAACGGTTTCAGACGGCATTCCGTGCACGCCGCCCCACATTTCGCGGCGGTAATCCGAGCGCATGGCGGCTTCTTTGCGCGAGAGTAAGACGACAAAATGGCTGCAATCGGCGATTTTTTCCGCTGCGCCCCATGCGGTGTCGCGTAGGGCTTCGCGCAGGGCGGGGTTTTGGACGACCAAAAACCGCCAAGGTTCCAAGCCGAACGAGCTGGGCGACAGGCGGGCGGCTTCGAGGATAAAGTCAAAATCCTCCGCGCTGATTTTCTTGGTAGGGTCGTATTTTTTGCAGGCATGACGGAAGAGAAAGGCATTTAAAACGGCGGATTTTTCGGTAAACATCGGTATACTCCTGTGGGTTATCTTGAATGCAAGATAAATTATATAGTGAACTAGAATAGGAAAGATACAAGGCAGCAAGCCACGGGCAGTATGGGTAATACGACAAGGCGCAGCAACGCCGTAGATTTTCTGTTTTAGTTCACTATAGTACCGTTTGTCTTGACGTCAAGATAAAATAGCAGCCTGTTTGACAGGTTTTCAGGAGCAGAATGTGGCTAAGACCAAAGATGCGGTGGATGAAATCGCCGTCCAATGGCGCAGAGAGTTGCCCGATTTGGAAGCGGAAAACATGATACTGATAGGCCGTCTGAAACGCTGCGCCGCGCTGGCCGAGAGCGAATTGGATAAAGTGTTTGCCGCGCACGGCTTGGGCGGCGGGCTGTTTGACGTACTTGCCGCCCTGCGCCGCAGCGGTGCGCCCTACACGCTCACGCCTACGGAGCTTTATTCCTCGCTGATGGTTACGTCGGGCACGATGAGCACGCGGCTGAAAAAGCTTGAAGCCGAGGGCTGGATCGAGCGTCTGCCCAATCCGCAGGACGCGCGCAGTATGCTGGTGCGCCTCACTGACAGCGGCAAAACCCTGGTTGAGAAGGCTGTGTATCCGCACGTTGCTAACGAAAAACGCCTGCTCGACAAGCTCGACGGCGAAACGCGCCTGATATTGGAGCGCGGTTTGGCCGCGCTGCTGCGGGCTTGGGAGGGCGGGACGGATGAGGCCGTCTGAAAGATCGGCCGCAACGGAGTGAAAATAGGCTGTGCAGACGAAAAAGGCCGTCTGAAAGCATGGAAACGCTTTCAGACGGCCTTTGCATGGCGGCCCCGTGTTTTGCCTGCTGTTCTGTTACCGTGTTCCGAATGAGGGAGGCCGCTCCCGCCTTCGCGGGAATGACGTTTCTGAAAGCTGTTTTGACTTTGCAGACGGAAAAGGCCGTCTGAAACGGTAATCAGGCCGTCTGAAAGCGTCTCTGTACTTTCAGACGGCCTCTTGCCGCATTCGGCGGCGGGCTTACAGGCTCAGGCGGCTGTGTGCGGCTTCCTGCGTGATGCTGTGGTCGGCGAGGTTGGCGGCGGTGAGGCAGCCGCCCCAGAGGGCGCCGGTGTCGAGGGCGAGGACGTTTTTGGCGTCGATGAGGCCGAGCGCCGACCAGTGGCCGAAGACGACGGTGTGGTCGAGGTGGCGGCGCTCGGGGCTGTCGAACCAGGCGTGCAGGTCGGCGGGCATATCGGACAGGGTGCTTTTGAATTCGTAGTCGAGGCTGTTGTCGGCATTGAGGGCGCGCATGCGGGTGAAAACGTTGACGATAAAGCGCAGGCGGTCGTCGCCTTCGAGGCCGTCGTCCCAGGCGGCGGGGCGGTTGCCGTACATATTGGCGAAAAAGGCGGCGGCGCCGCTGCCGCGTAGTTTGCCTTCCACTTCAGCGGCCAGATCGGCGGCCTGCCACACCGTCCATTGCGGCAGGATGCCGGCGTGGGTCATGACGTGGCGGCCGCTTTGGACGAGCAGGGGTTGGGCGCGCAGCCAGTCGCGCATTTTGTCGGCGTTTTTGTGGGAGACGATGGTGTCTATGGTGTCGCGGCGCTTCATGCTGCCGTGGCCGTAGAGGACGGCGAGCAGGTGGAGGTCGTGGTTGCCGAGCACGATTTGCACGCTGCTTTCGTGCTTCATGCAGAATTTGAGGGCTTCGAGGGATTTGGGGCCGCGGTTGACGATGTCGCCGGTGAGCCAGAGGGTGTCGCGGCCGTGGTTAAAATCTATTTTGGCGAGGAGGGCGGCCAGTTCGTCGAAACAGCCCTGAATGTCGCCGATTGCGTAGTGTGCCATGGGGTTTGCCTTGTTTTCGCTTTCAGACGGCCTTTGCCGCGCGCCGCCGTGTCTTGATGTGTTTTCGGGTTGTACCCTTACCGGCACGCGGCGGAGCGGCCGTTTACGCTTTCGCGGGAATGACGTTTCTGAAAGCATGGTTGCGCGTTTTCATTTCGTCGTTGGCGCTTTGCTTTCAGACGGCCTGCCGTCATTCGCCGTCCCATTCGTCGCGCCAATCCGACCAGGCTTGGCGCAGGGCGCGGCGGACGGTGTCGCCGTCGAAGCCGCGGTAGGCGAGAAAGCGCATCTGTTTTTGTTTTTCCGCGTAGTCCTGCGGCGGGGCTTTGAATTTTTTTTGTACGGCAGCCACGGCGGCGGCCAGTTCTTGTTCCGCGTCGGGCAGGAGGGCGCGCACGGTGTCGTGGTCTATGCCCTGCTGTTCGAGGTCGCGGCGCAGGCGCAGGCTGCCGTGTTTTTTGCTTTTGCTGTGAATGTAGGCTTCGGCGTAACGCTCGTCCGACTGCCAGCTGCGTTCGGCCGCTTCGTTTAAGACGGCCTCCAGCTCTTCTTCGCTTTGGGCATACGGGGCGAGTTTGCGTTTGAGGGCGGCGCGGCCGGTTTCGCTGCGGGCGAGGATGTCGAGGGCGCGGGCGCGCAGGGATTTTTGTGTTTTCATGTGTTGCGGAGGCCGTCTGAAAGACAGGGTTGCGTTTCAAACGGCCTTTCTTTTTCAGACGGCCTCAGGTGTTTTCGGGGGCTTGCGTTTTCTGCGGCCGCAGGTGTTCGTAGATTTCGGGCAGGGAACGGATCAGCCAGTCGGGGCGGGTGGCGGGGTCTTGCGAGAGCAGGGTCATGTCGCCGTAGCCGTAGGTGACGCCGACGGCGGTGCAGCCGGCGGCTTTGGCGGCGAGGATGTCGTTGCGCGAGTCGCCGACCATAATCATGTTGGCATGGTCGACGCCCAGCACTTGCGCGACGTGCAGCAGCGGCGCGGGCGAGGGTTTTTTTTCGGGCAGGCTGTCGCCGCCGAGGATGAGGCTGAAATAGTCGGCCAGGCCGAGTTCGCGCAGCAGCTTCACGGCCAGCACTTCGCTTTTGTTGGTGACAACGGCCAGCGGGATGCCGAGGGATTTGAGCAGGCCGAGTCCGGCTTCGACTTCGGGGTAGGGGCGGGTGGTGTCGGCGATGTGTTCGGCGTAGTGGCGCACGAAGAGGGTGAAGCCTTCTTCCCATTGCGCGGGCTCGGCTTGGCCGTGGAAATCGGCGGTGAGGGCGCGGTGGACGAGGGAGGCGATGCCGTCGCCGACGTAGCTTTCGATGGTTTGCTGCGGCAGCGGACTCAGGCCGAGGGCTTGGCGCATGGCGTTGGCGGCGGCGGCAAGGTCGGGGATGGAGTCGCAGAGCGTGCCGTCGAGATCGAAGGCGGCGGCTTGGACGTGGTCGATGGCGGGCTGCATGGGGTTTCCTTTTTTGGGATTGAGGCCGTCTGAACACGCTTTCCGTTTTTCAGACGGCCTCGGGCGTAATCCGAATGGGGCGCGTGCGTCGCTTAGGCGGCACACCCTACGTGGGTTTCTGAGGCCGTCTGAAAGTGAGGCAGACTTTCAGACGGCCTTTGCTTTACAGGGCGGCGATTATGCGGCCGACCATTTCCGCCGAGTGGACGGCGGCGGTTTCTAAAAACTGCTCGAAGCTGACGTCGGCTTTTTCGTCGGCGGAGTCGGACAGGGCGCGGATAACGACGAAGGGCACGCCGAGTTGGGCACAGGTTTGGGCGATGGCGGCGGCTTCCATTTCCACGGCCTGCACGGCGGGGAAGCGGGCGCGGATGGCGGTGGCGGCTTCGGCACTGTGGATGAACTGGTCGCCGCTGGCAATCAGGCCGCGCGTGACGGCGGCGTGCGGGAAGGCTTGCGCGGCTTTTTCGGTGGCGGAGATTAGGGCGGCGTCGGCGGCGAAGGTCGGGGGGAGTTGCGGCACTTGGCCGGGGGCGTAGCCGAAGGCGGTGGCGTCGACGTCGTGGTGGACGGTTTCGCTGCCGATCACGACGTCGCCGACTTTCAGGCCGCTGCCGAGGCCGCCTGCACTACCGGTGTTGATAACGCAGTCGGGGGCGAATTTGAGGACGGCGGCGGCGGTGGCGGCGGCGGCGTTGGCTTTGCCGATGCCGCTGAGGGTGAGGATGATTTGTTTGCCGTGCATCTCGCCCGTGTGGATTTCAAACGCGCCGAAGCGGTGGCTTTCGCGGCCGTTCAGACGGCCTTTGAGCAGCTCGATTTCGGGCTGCATGGCGCCGATAACGGCGATGGTGCGCATTTGTGTCATGCGAACACCTCTTCCCATTCGCCGCGTTTGTCGAGCAGGTAGCGGGCGATTTTCTGCGCGCCTTCAAGGCTGTGGCTGGCCGCCCAGCCGCATTGGACGACGTTGCAGGCGGGCACTTCTGTGGCGGTGGTGACGTCGTGCAGGGTTTTTTCGATTAAGTCGAGGGCGTCGCAGTATTCGGGCAGGTTGAGCAGGGTGATGTAGAAGCCGGTTTGGCAGCCCATGGGGCTGATGTCGACGATTTTGTCGGAGTGGTTGCGCGAGAGTTCGGCCATCAGGTGTTCGAGGGAATGCAGGGAGGGCATGTCCATGTGGTCTTGGTTGGGCTGGCAGACGCGCAGGTCGTATTTGTAGATGATGTCGCCGTGGTCGCCGTCGGTGATGCAGGCGAGGCGGACGTAGGGGGCTTTGACTTTGGTGTGGTCGAGGTTGAAGCTCTCGACGTTCATTTTCTTTTCGGCGGTGATGGTGTTCACGGCGGCTGTCCTCAATGTTGGAAAGGCGCGGATTATAACGCAGGCAAAAGGCCGTCTGAAAACGGTTTCAGACGGCCTTTTGTCGGCTGCTGCCTTATTTGGGCGAACAGATCAAGCACGGCCGTACGTCGCGTCCCTGCATTTTGTGCATGGTAAAAAACAGTTTCAGGCTGCCTGAAACCGAATGTTTTTAACAGATCTTCTGTACAAAAAACGCCTTGTCGTACTGCTCCAGTGCGCCAAAACCATGATTGTCGTTGTGTGCTTCGGTTTGAATGTAACCGTTTAAGCAGATGTCTTCTTTGATAAAAAATGCTTTGTTCGCAGCCCTTTTCTGTTTAACCAGCTTGGATAAAACGCCGTTTTTGTCATTCAGGTAATATGTTTTTCCCTGGTGGATAAATTCTGCTTGTTCAAATGAAATTTGGATGGTGCCGTTCATATTGGAAGCATTGTTTGACGCATTTTCCTGACTGTCTGCAAAGCTGCATGCAGTCAATAGCAATAAGAAGGCAGCAATAGACCTCTTGCGAAAGTATCCTGAAGATTTACAATTTCCAAATGAAATACTAAAACCTAATCCAAAGAAGCAACAGGGAATTCAAACGGCTCACAGGTG